>JAQURL010000051.1 GCA_028715625.1 Candidatus Margulisiibacteriota bacterium
TATGTCAGCAATGAAAAACAAACTTATAGCCGAGCAGGTCTCAGGTATAAGTCCACAAGAAATCAACAAAAATTTAGGAATAGTTCTGAATTTTATTTCTCCAAGTTTTGATCCGGCTGAGAACGCTATAACTGAAAGCAGTAAGGCCCTGGGAGGTGAGGACTTTAAACAATTTTTTACAAAAATATTTGATAAAGCTTCCTCTTACTGGGAAGATACACTTCCATTTTTAATACTCAAAACGCTGACAATTTGCAAAAAAGAAGCGCCGGAAAAAGTAAATGAACTTCTGAATATAATTGGTAAATCTCTGACCAGAGTACACTATTATGAAAAACGTTTAATGGAAGAAGGATTGATGAGGAAAGTTATAGACAGAATGATGATGGCCGAAACTACAAAGGAAGAACATTTTTATTTCTTGATACAGGGTATTTATAAACAATTTTATGCCAGCAAGCCGTGGCATGGGCAAAATAATTTCGATTATGGAGCGGTAAATTTTATATATGATATTCGCCATTATAGAAGCATGCTGACCAGCAAAGCCGAACAACAAGACTTTGAAAAGGCCGTTTCCAGAGTAAAGCAGGAAATAAGCCCAATGTATTAATTTCCATTAAAGCATGAAAAACAAAATTGTCTCTCATGAACTAAAATTTTATTATATCAGGGGTGTCGCACCCCATGAAAAGAATGAATCGCTTCTTGGAAAAAATGGACAAATAAAGAAAAGCTCCATGATCCGTTTGGAGAACGAACCGCGTCTGGCTTTCGGCCTGAACGAATACGGACTGCCGGGAGTAAGCGAAAAACTCAGGAAAGAATTTATACTGGAACCAATGTTTTATGCTAACCAGGGAGCTGTTTGCGAATTATTCCCCAACAGTATCGACAAACCCGATCTTGACCCCAGACATACAGGGTTCTTCCTGATATTTCAAACAAACAAACCCCTGCCCTTAAGTGCCTATCATCTAAAAAAATATGCTAAGTGGTGGAGAACAACCTCTATTTTACCGGATAATATAGACAAAAGCCTTATAGGTGTAACCAAAGCACCTTTCCATGAGCTGGGCGAACCTTTTGAAGGAGAAAAATATCCGTCCGGCGCGTATTCGGAATTAGCACAGGCGCATCCGGTTATTAAATTTATAAATAAATTGAAATAGTTTGGATCAGTAAACGTAATATTTAATGTATTTAAACTAAGGAGGACTTTATGAAAAGAAAAGTTATAGCAGAAAAATCCTGTCCGGAGATACTTATATCAGAACTAACTGAAACTGAACAATATGTATCCCTGACCCTGGCACAAAACTACGCAGATTTGGAAGCCGGAGTTATTTTGTTTGGCATAAAAAAAACTTCCGGTAACGGAAACAAAACAGCCGAACCAACTATAAATTAGCTGATAGCACAGAAATCCGATTCAGGCAAAATAGAGTGGGCCCCGGTAGTTGTTCCTATTGATTTGAATAATCTTAGTATTGTAGAAATGTACCATGATGTACCAATCATCAGAGCCTCAAAGGAAGAAACAAAAGATGAAGTTTATGCTGTCCTGGCCAGAGATTTTCATGGTGTTTCTGCTGGCACTCAGCTATATGGGAAGAAAATTATCTATATTGAGCGCGGATCAGGCACTGATTTATCCTTTATTCTCTGGCATATACCGAAAATATCTAAAAATGCTTTTGAAGAACCATGGAAGCCTGTTTCTTTCAACAACTTGATTCTTATAAAGGATCTTCTTGAATATATTCAGGCAAACCAGCACAGATTCAGATTTTTAAAATTACCTTAAGAACAGCCTGTGGATGATTTGACTCATTAAGCAAACGAACCGCACTGAAATTCTTCACTCCGGTTGCCAGTACAGTTTGCAAATTGTCCATATTTATACCACCTATTGCTATGGCAGGAACTTGTGCGGCTTTATACATTGACTTTAAACCGTCCAGCCCAATAACAGGATCAGGTTTTTGCTTGGTGGGTGTGGCAAACACCGGGCCGATGCCTATATAATCAGGCTGTAAGCTGTTGGCTGTTTGCAGCTGGGTCATATTATGCGTAGACAAACCTATAATGTAATCCGGGCCCAGTATTTTTCTGGCTTCCTGATAGGGCATATCCTCCTGCCCCAAATGAACTCCATGAGCTTCTATTTCTTTAGTCAGCAGAACATCATCATTAATTATCAATCTGGAATTACTTCCTTTAACTATAGATTGCATTGATAAAGCAATTTTTTTTATAAATGATCTGTCTTTATTTTTAACGCGTAATTGTATGAAAGGTATATTATTTCCTACTAAAATCTCGGTTAATCTGGTATAGCCAACCAGCGGGTCGGTGAGAATCGCATAAAATCCAAAATTTTCAGGAACCTCAGGCATCAAGTTTCGTTAGCTTATAACCGTCTTTACCGTCTTCTACAAGGTACCCTGCTTCTTTAAGAGAATTTCTTAAATCATCTGATTTCTGCCATTCCTTCTGCTGTCTGGCCTGCCAGCGCTGTTCAGCCATTTCTTTGATAGCAGTCGGAACCGGTTCATGTTCAAGCGGCTTTATATCCAGTCCCAGAACATGCATTAGTTCTTTTAATAAGGCAAGAAGTTTTGTATCAGGGTTCTTGTTGAATTCCTTCAAAACCTGAAACATCACGGCCATGCCTCTGGCTGTATTAAAATCATCATCCATTCCTTCTATAAATTCCTCACGGAGTTCGTTTATCTGTTTCGTTGTAACATTTTTACTACTTGAAAGTGTCAAATTTTCCAGGCTATGTCTTACTCTGGAGATTGCGGTTTCTACATCACGGATATCTTCTTCTGCATAGTTTATGGGCATTCTATAGTGAGTCATCAGGAAAAAAGCTCGAAGTACAACAGGATCAATTTTTGCAAGCACATCACGTATGGTAAAAAAATTACCCAGCGACTTGCTCATCTTTTCAGAGTTAATTCTTACAAAGCCGTTATGCACCCAGTAATTAGCCATAGGTTTACCGGTCAGCGCCTCAGACTGGGCTATTTCATTCTCATGATGCGGGAAGACCAGATCATGTCCGCCACCGTGAATATCAAAAGTGTCTCCCAGATATTTTCTACTCATGGCGCTGCACTCTATGTGCCAGCCGGGTCTGCCCTTGCCCCAGGGGCTTTCCCAGGTCAGTTCGCTTTTTTCATCACCCTTCCATAGAGCGAAATCCAGAGGATTTACTTTCTTTTCATTAATTTCTATTCTCGCTCCGGCCTGCATGTCATCTGCCTGACGTTTGGATAATTTACCGTACTCTTTAAACTTGTCCACATCAAAATAAACATCATGTCCTGCCTGATAGGCGTAGCCTTTTTTGATGAGTTGCTTAATAAATTCGATAATATCGGGAATATGCCCGGTAACCTTGGGATAGATTTCCGCGCGTTTGATATTCAGTCTGTCCATGTCTGTGAAATATTCCTTTATCATATCCTGAGAAAGTTGGAGCGGATTTATTTTTCTTTCCAACGCACGGTTCAGAATTTTATCGTCTACATCTGTGAAGTTCTGGACATACAGCACTTTATATCCGCGATACAGCAAATAGCGCCTTATTACGTCAAACACAATATAAGCCCGGGCATGGCCTATATGACAAAGATCATAAACCGTAACTCCGCAGACATACATTTTGATTTCCTTGCCATGCAGAGGTTTCAGAATTTCTTTTTGGTGAGTAAGTGTATTATAAACTTTCAACATTAATCTTTTTTTCTTTTAAAAGAGCGGTAGCCAGTACGGCTATACCTTCTTTCCTGCCGGTGAAGCCCATAGTCTCTGTGGTTGTGGCCTTCATATTGATCTGGGTATAATTAACTCTCAATACACGGGCTATGTTCTCCTTCATATCAGAAAAATAAGGTTGCATTTTAGGTTCCTGCGCAATAATTACAGAATCGATATTAACTATATTGAATTCTTTAATAATTTCCCTTACTTTCTTTAAAAGTATCAGGCTGTCGATATTTTTGTACTCAATTTTATTATCCGGGAAATATTGACCTATATCACCCAAACCGGCTGCTCCCAGAAGGGCGTCCATAATGGCATGCACCAGAACATCAGCGTCGCTGTGGCCAAGCAGTCCTTTTTCATAGGGTATTTCCACACCGCCGATTCTCAGCTTTCTGCCGATAACCAGTTGATGCACATCAAAGCCGTTACCTACTCTGTACATGGGTTAAAGTATAACTTAGGATGTGAAGTCTAAGCAATTACTTTTTCGCCTGACCTTAACTCATCCCCGACCCTTCTCTTACAAAGAGAAGGGAGCGCCTCTCTCCCCAACCCTCTCTCCATAAATGGAGAAAGGGAGTATACCCCTCTGTACTTCGCTTTGCTCAGCACACCTCCCCTTTTAAAGGGGAGGAAACCTTAGTTCTTTTGGGAAAAGAATCTAAATCTATCTGCTTTTCTTTATCATCGCAATAAAGAAAAGCAGCAAAAGAAAATGCTAGGCGCTGTGCTGCAGAACCTTGAATTGTAGCAACTCATTACGCTAACAGGCAAACTCAACATCCTGTTTCGTTGCCTTAGCCCGTCTGTCCTGACTGGCTTACGCTCCATTCGTTGACAATTCTACGGCTCTTACGCAATGCGCCGGCGAACCTCACCCCTAGCCCCCTGGGGAGTAACCACTTCATCCACAAACGGTTGAATCTCTACCTACAATAAACACAGTAGCGCCAATAAATGAGTGCAATTTCATAATAAACTCTGGATGCACTTAAGCGACCTTGAGTACCACTTCTTTTGTAGATTAGAGAATTTTCAGATTGAAATATAAAAATAATTTAATTAGTTTAATTTTTCGGATTCGTCAGTTATTAAATCAAAACACTGTTCTAATATTTGTTTTGAAAATTTTGCATATTGACTTGATGTATAAGGAAAATTTTGTTTAGAAAAATTAATCTTTAATTTATCAAAACATTGCTTATAAAAATCAAATCCTTTGATATTATATTTTGGTAAAGACCTTCGAAGGGCAATGATAAAACCATTAATAGAGGTAGTTGATAAAATTTTTGACTCATTATCCAACCAATCATTCTGAAAAGTAGCTTTAAGAGCACTAAAATAAGCCTCTAATGTTGTTGAGATAAACACAACATATTCCTTCAATAATTTTTCATTTTGTTGTTTTAATAAAGTATCCTTTTCTTTTTCGTTCCAATAATTAAATAAAGAGTATTCATCATCTGGATATTTAAGAATATCAACCAAATATTTTAATGCAAATTTAATTATAGATGCTATTTTAATTTTTGATTTTTCCATGAGTGAAAGTTGAAAAAAATTTAAAAATAGTTGTTTATTATTAAGTTCATCAAGAACCTGACGTGCTATCCCTATGTTAGAAAATGGATCTTTAAGAGTTTCAATATGAAGAAGTACATCTGGAGGAACAGGTTTGGCATTTGAATTTATATCTAAAAAAATCTCACTCTCATATTTTCTTCTTTCTAATGATCTCATTCCCTCAGGGAAAATAAGTCCTGTTACCAAAAGATGTAATTTATCTCTCAGCTTACAAATCACTTTCTCGTGTATATCGTCACCTTGATAATGAGCAAATATTCTATGCTGGCCATCGATAACACATATTGAATTTATTTCATCCGGTATGCACATTTTAAAATTCTCAAATGTATGAATATTATCTATATTTATAACCTCACCTTTTTCTTTATCTTTAAAAGAGATTCCTTTTGGTAAACTAACAATAATATTATTAAAAAAAGTTGTTTTATGCTCAGCTAAGTATTCCCGAATACGTTGTATCCTAGGTTTTTCAATGAGCCTTTGATACAACTGAATAGAATCTTCCCAGTTATCTTTCCGTAAAACAAAACAGTTGCGTAGCAATATTTCTGCTGACATCATAAAGGAAACAATTCTTACACCATTTCTCAACCCAGTATTATCAGCAGGATATATAATAGTAGTTTCAATATTTCTTTCTGTTGCTGCAGAATTAGATATTCCAAGATGCTTTGAGGAAACATCAAGAAACCTGAATATCTCGTTTCTTGCCGAATATTTTATATTCTGAGCCATTTTAACAAAATAATTTAACGACGCCAGTTGAACAATTCGACATGGCTGATATAACTGAATCTCATCTGATGAAAGATTTAATTTATTCTTTGTAAAATAAAGGAAAAAAATTTGATAACGCGAGTCATTATATATATGAAATTCACCAAATTTATCATTAAATCTTTCTTTAAGGAATTTAATTAAACTAGACTTATCATTCACGATTTCCTGAAAAAATATTGTTTTATTTCTTAAATGTGTTTTGATGTGTTTTTGTTCGCGTGTAATAGTATCCTCACAAACCAAAATGATATTTTCAAATAAAAAAACGTAGTCAAGCTCCCCTTTTTTTAGACCAAATTTAACATTCACATTCTCTGTATTAAGATATTGAAATCCAGTATTCTTAAATACAGAAATTATTTTTCTTTTAAAACTGGCTTTTTCACGTTTTTCTTGTTTTTGCTCATCAGTTAACATTATTTTTAATCTACCTTATTTAATTTATATATAATCCTTTTCATCTATATCAACTTTAATTGGACTAAGTATTACATTATCACTAATTATTGATGTTTGAGTTAGCACATCACAGTATTTGTGAGTATTATTATCCTTATATATGTAAATTTTTTCTTTTCCTTTTATGCTGAAATCGTAAAAATTCTTTAAATAGTTTATTTCCGGTTCCACTCCGAATTTGGACAATGGTGGTTTGTTATTCATTTGATTAATAATATTTTTAATCTTTTCAAAAGTAGTGTTATTCATTTTGTTATCAACTACTACCTCGCAAGAAATTGCGACTATTTTATTTCTTGTTGATACTTTTTTATCCAACTTTCTTACATAAATAGTTTTAATAGCATTTTTATAAATTTTATTTACATTATTTCTGATTACTTTAGGGTATTTCAGTATCCTCAGATCAATAATCTTCTGTTCAAATTCATCTTGTATTTTAGTATCTTTTAAAATTTCATATTGCTTGTTATATTTTTTAAATTTTTCACTAAAATATTTATTGAACATTTCAATATAATCTTTATTTAATTCACAACCAATAAAGTTTCTTCTCATTACTGAAGACTGAAATAATACAGCTCCAGAACCTGCAAAAGGATCCAAAACCAAATCCCCTTCATTTGTAGTTAACTGTAATATTCTGGCAACCATATCTGTAGGCAAAGGGCAAAAATGTCTAATATAAGAATTCCCCCAGGAACCTTGCTGAGGTATATCATAATTCCAAATTTCATCTGGTGCCTTTCCTTTTGGATTATATCTTTCTGGATATTTTATCCACCACTGTTTTTATTGTTTTGGATCATATTCCCTAACTTTATCTAAGTTATATTTAAACTTTGAGTCTTTTGAAAAATGCAGTATGTATTCAAATATCTTCCTTGTTTGTTTCTTATTACTCCAAGGGACAGTTTTATTCTTATTCCAAATTATTATATCCTGTAAAAGCCAACCAACATCAGGAGTTGTTATTTTTCCTAAAAAATCAAAAGGTAAAGGGACTATTTGATTGTCTCGTTTAAATGTATCTATAACAACCCATAACGAACCAGTGTCTTTTGTTATATTGTATATTTTTTTAAAAATATTTTTTAAATCTAACAAATATTCTTCATATTTTTGCCCATAACCAATTTGCTTGTCATTGCCATAATCCTTCATATCGAAATAGGGTGGCGAGGTAATTATAACATCGACTATTTTGTCTTTAATGATTTTATTAATATTCCTCGCATCTATATTGTTAACTTTATTTAAGTATTCATTCATCTTGGTTTCCGTTTTAATATTATATCTTAAAAGTAAATAATAATACAAAAATTGTATATTTATCTATACGCTATAAAAATTCCCCACTACTTTTACTCCCTAAATATATGGTTGTCTAGTACAATATACACTTTATTTTTATTCCTCCAAGCACCATTGTGAAAAGCCTCGCAAAATGGCTCCTATTGAAATCCTCCCCCCTGCCCGCTGTATGGATGAGCCATAGAATTTTGAATTTTATAAAGACACATTGCTGGAACAACGTAGAATTGTCGGTGAACGGAGTGAAGACTACACAGGAAGTGGAGTCAGCGAGACCATCAGGATGATGGGTTCGAGCGTTAACGGAGTAAACCGCAACAATTCGAGTTGTGAAAGCACAGTGTCAAAAGGCGTTTTTCTCCACTTTTTGCGCCATTCAAAAAGTGGAAATGGTTTTATGTTCTTTTCCTAAAAAGATTTTTACCTTCTTTGCGATAAAAGAAAAAGTTTATATGATTTTAAAAGCTTTTCTCAAAAGCCTTGCATTCTCCTTCTCCTTCATTAGAGGGGAATAGTTCTTATGAGAAAAGAATCCAAATTCTATTCTCTTTTTCGTTAATATTTTCACGATTAAGTCAACATAACCGTGAATATATGGGCAATAACGACATATTTTCACGATTATGGCTCTCTTTGCCATGAATGATTAACCTTACAACTCTACCGCAAATGCCTTTGTCAAAAAACTGCTTAGTGGTCAGAGCCCCAAGCAGCCCGAAAGGGCGGCCGAGCCCTGAGCGTTGCTAAAGCGACAAATTGCGTTAATTTAATTTACTCGATATCTCCTGTATCGCCTTCGGCACGTCTTCGTTTTCCGGTTCCTTCAGCAGAATGGCCCGAAATTCATCCAGCGCCTTTTGCAGATCGCCCAGATAATAGTAACCCACAGCTTTGTTATACATGGCTCCCACATTATCAGGCTCATATTCCAATATCTTTTCGCAATAAGTGATTGCTTCTTCAAAATTTTTCTCTTCCACGGCAATATTGCCCAGCTGAAAAAAGGCATTAACATTTTTCGGATCAATTTTCAGAATTTCATTAAATTCTTCCTTGGCTTTATCATGCCTTTTTTTCTCGATATAATATAAAGCCAGCTGAAAACGGGCCTTAATATTCTGCGGATTAAGATTAATGGCATCCTGCAGTTCCAGCAAAGGTATTTCTGTAACCTTTTCGCGGAAATAAAACTCCTTAATATGCTGCAGTTTCTGACGCACTAAAAAATTCTTGCGTTTCAAAATTGCCTGCAAAATGGGTTTACTGAGCTCTACTTCAGGAATTCCGAACCAATGCAGTTTGCGTCCGCAATACGGGCAAAAATTTCTGCGAATGGCCATTTTTTCGGAAACTAATTTTTTGCAGTAAGCACAATACATTAATTAACGCTTGGAAAATTCTTCATATTTTTTATCTTCAATCAGCACATGGCTCAAAAACCAGTCCTTTAAGAAATTGATAACATCTATAGGCAAGGCTATGTTTGGATTTTCAGCTTTCTCCATAAATGATTTGATATTGTTAATAAAGGTCTGATGCTCCAGTTTATGGTTATTGAGTCCGGGATAGGATATTGACGACATATAAGCTTCTTCATATGAGGAATGCGTCAAAGAATAATCAAGCAGCGCGCGTAAAAGCTTAGCCACCTTTATCCGTCCCTTCCCCTGGACCATAGCATAATGCAGGTCATTCATGACCATTAATAATTTTTTATGCTGTTCATCTATCGAATCGATGTTTACCGAATATTTATTATCCCATTCAAATCTAAGCATAACCCACTCCTGTCTATAAAAATTATTATATATGAATTCGTCCAATAAAAAAATATTAACATCTATCAATGTTTTTGCATCAATTATCAGAGATATGTTAATTATATTTAAAAGCCTCTTTAAAAAAGTCGTAATTTTTGCTATAGTAAGCTAACATAAACGAGATGGAAGGGTAAATTCATTGAAAAAAGCGTTTACATTAATAGAACTTCTTATTGTAATGACGGTCATAGCCATTTTGGCAGGCATTTTGATACCATCTTTCCGTGGTTATCAATCCGAAGCCTGGCTGGTGAAAGCCGAAGGAGATATAGGAGCGCTGCAAATAGCGGTGGAATCTTATTTCCGCAATCACGATAATAAATATCCAGATACTCTGGAAGATTTGCTAACCAGCAACCCACGCTATATACCGCAACTTCCTAAAGATCCTTTCAGAACTGCCACCAACCGTTATGGCTACGAAGTTGTTACAAAAAAACCGGGAAGCGAACCATATTATGTTATCTATTCTAACGGCCCCAATCACGTCAAAAACTGGAGCTGGAACGCCACAAAAGGTGAAGTCGTCATGGATAAAGACAGTGATGATATACTCTTCACCAATGCAATTATCCAATAGATTTTTAGGAGGTAAACTATAGTGGAAGACGAAATATTGTCATGTAAACATGGAATTTATAAAGAAACTTGCGTATACTGCAAAGACCTGGATTCCAAGCTGGTAATAAAGGAAAAGGAAAATTCCCTGACCAAAAGGAATTGGCACAGCAGTTCTTATTTCGACAACTCAGCTCACAATTCCGCTTCCGGAGACCAGGAATACGATCTGGAAGAAGATTTTGTTGAATACGATACAGATACGGATGTCGAATAAAATTTGAATGCCTGAATTTCCACCTAACAGTGTTGGAATAGTTCAAAAAAAATCTTTCACCTTCGGATACCCGCCAGATGAATTGCCATTGGAAAGCGGTCGTACACTTGGTCCAATAACGATTTCTTATGAAACCTATGGTGAACTAAATCGGGATAAAACTAACGCCATACTTATACTCAACGCGCTTTCAGGTGATTCACATGCTGCAGGCTATTATGCCAAAACAGACAAATATCCCGGCTGGTGGGATGGATTGATAGGGCCGAAGAAAGCTTTTGACACCAATAAATATTTTATTATTTGTTCCAATGTAATAGGCGGATGTATGGGATCTACCGGCCCGTCATCCATTTATCCAATAACCGGCAAACCCTATGGTATGCTTTTTCCTGTTATTACAATCAAGGATATGGTCAACGCACAGCTACAGCTTGTTGAGCATTTGGGAATTAATAAACTTCTTTGCGCAACCGGGGGTTCAATGGGAGGTATGCAAGCACTGGAATGGGCGAGAAGCCACCCGGATCGTGTCCGAAGCATTATTCCTGTAGCTTGTTCAGCCCACCTGTCTCCGCAGGGAATAGCCTTTAATGAAATAGGACGACAAACAATAATGGCTGATCCTAACTGGAATCAAGGCGATTATTATAACAAGAAACCGCCGGTATATGGACTTGCCATTGCCAGGATGATCGGACATATCACCTATTTAAGTGAAGAAAAAATGCAAAAAAAATTCGGACGGAAAATGGTCCATTCCGATGTTATAACTCATAAGGCAGAAGACCAGTTTGAGGTAGAAAGCTATTTACATTATAAAGGACATACATTTGTAGAACGTTTTGATGCCAACTCTTACCTCTATATAACAAGGGCCATAGACCTTTTTGATCTGTCAGCCAATGGCGACCTGGAACGTGGAATAAAGTCCATCAAATGCAGTACTCTATTCATAACAATGAGTTCGGACTGGTTGTTCCCTGTCTCCGAAACCAAAAAACTTTATGAAATATTAAAAAATAAAAATAGAAAAACCGATTATGTAGAAATTCAAAGTATTCATGGTCATGACGGTTTTCTGATTGAAACTGAAAAAATGACCGAACCTATAAAAAAATTCTTAAAATCGGTTAATTAGATTTAACTTTAAACTCAGCGCATTTTCCGCCTCTCCTCAGGCCTACGGCCAGATCCTCTCCGCAAGCGGAGAAGAGCCTAAATTCCCGTTTCTACGGGAATGACAGTTTTGTAAACGTGTTAATATTTGCAAAATGGGTAAAAATGAAAAATTTGGCCGTAATTCTTTCTCCGTTTACGGAGACCCAGGCTACGCCGGAGGCTTCCGTCTTCGCTGTGCTTCGCCGAGACAAGTCGCCGAGGCGAGGAGATGTCACAAAGTGACAGAGAGGCGAATAATTTATCTGAGCGGCGTCCAGGTATAGTTGGTATTAAACTTCAGGAAAAATCCGTCAAAGGTATCTGTAGAAAAATTTGTTCCTGTGTTTGTTATGTAATCATAAAAAATTATGGTACCGTTATCATAGGTCATTATTCTCTCTAATACCAGCCCGTTGGCGTTTATTTCCGCTCCCAGTTCTTTGGCTGTATAAGAAAAACCTATTGATTTGCCGAAACTATTCCAGCCGGCTGTAAAATAATATACCTTGCTTGTTGGTATATCTCCCTGCGGAGTATAGATACTATTGACCAGGCTTCTGATATAAAAACTTTCCCCATAACCTACAGTAAAATCCGTTCCGGGATAAACAACCCATGTACCACCGGAAAATTTATAGGCTTCAATAACATTACCACCCTGTGCGTTAATGGAAGCGATAATCTGGCTTATATGTACATTACCTGTTATACCTAAGGTCAACAAATTCCAGCCGATATGAATATTAATGGTTACAGCCGGGGCGGTGATGCCTGTGACGTAATAATCTTTATAGCGGACCGCATTGGCAGGGATATTTCCGGTTAAAACAATAGAACCCATGCCGATGTTGACATTGCCGGAAGAAATCTGACTGATAATATCAAATCCCAACATCATGGCGCCCGGGTATTTCGGCTCTACCGGCTTTAAATCCATAGTGGAATTACCAACGGAAGTAGTGACCAATTTCATAGAGCTGAACGGTACATAGTATGTATGCCACTGATCTTTATCCGGAAAAGTGATTTCAATAGCCCATTTATCCTGTCCTCCGGGAACCACTGAAAAAGTAGGGATATCATTATCGACAACATTAATTACCATCTTATCCCCAAAATTTCCCTGATTGATTAAATCCAACTTTATATATAGGTAACGGCTCCAGTCGAATAAATAACTGCCTATATACTTATTATAATAACCCACATAATAATTCACAGCCTGCCCTGACAGCAAAACATTGTATGTTGAATACGAAGCATGCAGGGTATTGGTAATATTCCAACCTGTAACCGGCGCCTGAAAATCTTCAATCACCGGAAAAGGATAACGAACGTTGACTGACAATCCGGCAAAATATTTATCAATATTTATAAACCCATCACCGGCCGGGTTACCATTGGCGCCATTTACACCATTCCGGTCCAAAGGATTCAGACCTTGGGCGATTTCCCATGTATTGGGCAGTCCGTCACCATCGGTATCATCCGAAACGTTTTGCGTGGATACCTGAATATTATCGATGTATATATGCACACTCCCTGTAGATGTGCGGCTAATAAGAGAAAAACCCAGAAGATTCAGACGACCGTCATCTCCGTTGCTCGACATATTCATCAAACCGTCACCGGTACTGTCCGCTGTTACACGGTAAAACCTGTTCAAAGGAACTGTAAAGTACTGCCATTCCTGTTTATTGTTCAAAACCTGTTCAAATGCCCATTTATCAATTCCGGTGTTGCAGGAAACCTGTAATTCAATTTTGATTCTATCCCCTACCTTGCCAAGATTTTTCAACACAAACTGCAAACTTTTATAGGAAGAATTTATATCCAGTGTACCGTCCTTTACCCAGGCACTGGCATAGCCGGCGTAATAATTGGTTGCAGTTCCGGTCATCTCCATGGAGTAAGAACCATTGGAAGCTATTTTAGTATCAGTTGTATTCACCCTGTTTATTACCAAACCGTCTGCAGCAGTCCAGGTATAACCAAAACCTTCAAAATTTTCTATTATCGGGAAAATATTGGCTATTCTGGGATTGGTATTGCTGAAATATTCCTGCACGTTGGTAAATCCGTCGCCATCAATGTCGCCATTGGCGTCAGCAAAATTATTAGGATTTAATCCATACTGTATTTCCCACCAGTCAGGCATTCCATCACCATCCGTATCAGTCCCGTTGGTAGAATTCGTCAAAATAATATCATCTATGTTCAAAGTAATGCTCCCGGTTTTTTCCCTTGATGTGGCGGATAAACCTATCAACATAATAGAGGCGAAGGTCCCGTTAGGAGTAAGGTTTAACACCCCATTACCCTTGCCTGAATTTTGATCCGTGAACAAACGAAAAGGTATTACCACTTCTTTCCAGGTATTCTTCTTCAATATTGGAAATTCATAGGCAAATTCATCATCCCGGTTTAAATCAATGTTCCAGGAACTGATATCATTATCTACCAGTTGAACTTTGAGTTTGTCCGCGATCCTGCCTTCATTTTTTATGGTAACTTTCACATATTTATATTCTCCCCAGTTATTTGAAGGATTAGCTATATAGGCGTTGGCATATCCGGCATAGTAATCGCCTGCTGTTCCATTCATTTTCATTGATCTGGTACCATGAATACTGTCATAATCAACCGCTATACTCAGCCCATCCACCGCGTTCCATGTAGGATTAACCAGGGGATCGCGTTCAAAAGCATCCACTGTAGGTAATGTGCTGGTATATACCGGGCCTGTTTGATGATTGACCGGACTATTCGGGTCTGTAGGGTCAGAACCATTAATGTATTCCTGGAAATTGGTTATTCCGTCACCGTCTTTATCCTGGTTTGCGTCATTAACATTGGGATTCAATCCGTATTGTATTTCCCAGGCATCCGGCATTCCATCGCTATCGCTGTCTGCACCGGCAGTGGAATTTGTCAGACTGACGGTATTAATATTTAAATCTGTTATGCCTGTAGGTGTAGCGCTGATAGAACCGAAGCCCAGCATTAATACACCCGGATAAAAAGATGGTATACCTGGTATAGGAGCAAAATCCATTATACCATTCCCAATCCCCGGATTATCTTTGGAAAAAAGACTGAAAGGTATAATCACCTGACGCCAGCCGTTTTGCCAGTACATGGGGAATTCAAATACCCATTTGTCATCACCCAAGTTTCCTGAACCTGTATCAACAGTCCAGTTGCTGTTGTCATTATCAAAAATCTCTATTTTGGCCTTATCTCCCAAAACACCAGCGTTGTTTACCCACATGCTGATATATTTATAATTTTCCCAATGATCTGAGACATTAGCTATATACTGACTATCATAACCGACCCAATATCCGGTTGCGGCTCCGCTTATGTGTACACTGAAGTTGAAATCAGGAAAAGCAAATAATACTGAGGAAAACAAAGCAAAAGCTACGACAAATTTACATAAATTTTTAATTGTGTGCATTCTCTACTCCTATTAAATTATCGGCGAATATCTGTATCTATTGCAACAATTCTGTATGGTTGGCAAATTTCCGATTATGGTTCGTTGTATTTATAGGTTGACCAGTCAAACAAGTCGGTTATGTAAACACTGCCCAATTGAGAATTGTAGAAAATTTTAGCCATTTCCGCTCTGGTTATATTTCTGGCAGGTTTAAATGTGCCGTCAGGATATCCGACAATCAGATTATGGTCAGCAGCCACGCTCACGTAACGATTCAACGGATCATTGTCCTTCATATCAGAAAACTGGCTTTTGGGAATATCAACCGGAAGTATAAGGTCATCCATTTTTACCATAGAAATAACCGCTTCCTGTCTGATAGTAGGTTTTTCAGGTTTGAACATACGATTCTCATAGCCTGTTACCAGACCAGCCTGATAAGCTGCCATTACATAATTCATGGCCCAATGATTTTTCAAGTCCTTGAAGATTACATCGTCTTTATTGAAACGACCTTCAAAAGGAATCTTTTTGGTTCTGACAAGCAGAGCAGAAAACTCCGATCTCTTGATCAGATTGTCCGGTCTGTATGTATTATCAGGATAACCCTGTATAACTTTGGCAGTCGCTAATTCCTCGATATATTTCTTGGCCCAATACTTGTCTTTAACATCGTCAAACGAAGCCAGATAAAGAATACGTATATCCTGGTAACCCAGCAGTTTGTTGTTGGCATCAAAAGCTTTTATTCTTACTACATACTTGCCATAGTCGCCGAGAGAAATATCTGTCGAAAAACTATTATTATTTATAGTTACGAAGTTCTCATTAACCTTTATTTTTGCTACCTGTCCGGGAGCGACTGTTCCGGCTATTTTGTGATATTTTTTATAAGTGATCAGTTTATCGCTGATGCTGGTCAGATTAATATAAGACAATTCTCTTTCTTCAGCAGGTTTTGCCGAAAAAATATCTACCAGCATGGAAACATAATGGCTATTGTTATCAGTACTGTTAGGATCCAGAGAATAAGCATAATCAATACGAAAACCCTGATAAGCTACCCCTACTCCAATAGCATATTTGGCAACTTGTTTAACATTTGCAGGATCGCTGGCGTCATAATCATTAACCACGCCGGCCCGTAAAGCTAAAAAAGGATAGGGTTTGTATTCTATACCGACTTTAGGAATTAATTTGCTGTTGGCGTTCATAAAATCAATGTCACCCAGGATATCCAAAGTTTGATTATCCATATAAATCAGGTTTTCCTGTTTATTACCCATTATTGTGTATCGTCCGCCTACGGTCATGCTGTAATCCAGATTAGCATTATGATCGGTGTCCCATTTAACACCATATGGCAGAAAGTTATGATATACCAGAGAAAGGTCCAATGCCGGATTTACTTGATATAATGCCCCAAAATCGGCGTTATACCCTATGGCATTACTTTGTACCGCGCCGCCAACTCTTTCCATAAACATTTTTCCACTCAAACCAAGTGATAAGTTTTCGGCTTGAGTAAAAGGGGTCTTGAATTTGGAAGCAATCGCTACAGATAATAATGTATTGGAATAATCCGAACTGCCCACACTGATAATACGACTGTTGGCCAGATTTCTGTCAGTAATGGGGATACCGCTCACTCCGTTAAACAATCCGCCTACACCAACGGTCATATTCTTCATGGGGAATATGCCGGCACCGTTAAAACTGAACACACTATCCAGCAGGGTATTCTGCATCATACCGAACTCCATGTTTTTAACCTGAGTCATACCGGCCGGATTAACATACAAAGCTGAATAATCATCTGCCATCGCGGAAAAAGCATTTCCTAATGCCACAGATCTCGCGCTTGTTTTGGCAAGAGATGGATCTACGGTAAATTCCGCAAAAAGAAAAGATACTGAAACTAAAAGAAAAACAGTTTTTAATAATAATTTCATAAGACCCACCTCCTTTAACGTAATACTAACACTTTTCCGGTCCCGATAACTTTTCTGTCAGCGACCAGACGGATTATATACACACCGTTTGACCATTTCTGCCCGAAAGAATCGGTTGCGGGAACAGTTATTTCATTATATCCGGCTTTACCACCTTCGGAGCCGGCCAGGAATGAATTTTTGTAAACTACACGGCCCAGAATATTATAAATATAGATATCCAGATTGCCGTCTTTGTTCAGTTCATAAGATACTGCCAGTGTTCCTAAATCAGGATTGTAAGGAGAAGGATATGGCAGAATAGCGCTGTTGAAATTCAGAGCTAATGCATCGCTGGAACCGGCTACCCTGATAATGATACTCTGAGGCGCAGATTTTTCACCGTTCCAATCAACTGCTACCACGGTCAAGGGATGTGTGCCTGCAGCCAGGTTCAAACCTGAAGCAATGGCATTTTCCGAAGCTACCGGATTGAAAGTTACTGTATTTATGGTAACACCGGCATCTTTAATAACCAAAGTGCCGACTACTCCGGCAGAAACAAGAGAAGTGTCCACATAAACGTTTAAAGTTAACGGATTACTGATATAATCATAATTTACCAGCAACTTTGTACCGGCGTAAATATTACTGCTTACATCTAACCGCCCTATCTGTGATCCGCCATTAGTATTGAAACCCACAGATGTTCTGTCTGAAACATTACCTGCCTGATCTATGGCGAATAAAGAATAATAATAAGTAACACCCTTTGTGATTGTATCCAGAACATTATTCAGCGCTCCATTAAAAATCAGGGCTCCGTCAGTAGGAGTTAAAGGATAATGATCGGTACTCTTCAGCACCATTGTCCCGATATTATCAGAACTTGTTGACGGTACCCAGGAAATTCTGACTGTTGCGGTGGTAAGATTATCCGCAATGACATTTACCGTTACTCCGGTTACAGGAGCCGGCGCTGTAAAATCTGTGGTAACAAACTTGATCTCGTCAACTCTGAACCAGCCGCTTTCAATCAATTGTGAAGAAGCTTTGAATTGTACTGACTTCATTCTTTTCAGGACATTGGTTATATCTTTTGTTGGAGCCCAGGAAGGCTGAGTCATATCTTTAAAAGGAAGAACAATTTTGGTCCAGGTACCTGATGTTGTATATTCTTTAGTGTAATAATTAGCATTGGTGCCGTATTCAGCTGAATTCAGTTCAAGAGACAGTTTATTGCCGCTTCCTTTAACATAAAATTCAATACCGGTATATTGACTTAAATCAACCTCAGCGCCATCCGCTGTCACAGAAAGGCCGAAACCTGCAAAACGATAGGAATATGCTGAACCCAGAGTATAGTTCAGATAGGCGGAATATGTAGTTCCGTTTGCAGCGTCAACATTATTAATACTCATATTAATTGTAGAATTTCCAAAATTCGGAGCTAATGTATCGTCGTATGTCCAATCATAAAATCCCCAGA
>JAQURL010000052.1 GCA_028715625.1 Candidatus Margulisiibacteriota bacterium
TCCTTCTTAGAGTTTTACTATTACTATTTATGGTGTTATTTGGTAGCCGCCATACACCTCTGGTGTATGGCGGAGAGAGGGGGATTCGAACCCCCGGTACTGCAAGCAGTACACTTGATTTCGAGTCAAGCCCTATCAACCGCTCTGGCATCTCTCCTTATACATGACTCTCGGGACAATCCGGACATCTCTGTATATTTTTGTTTATATATTCCAATATTCTATTGGTACTTTTTAAATTTTTTACTTGCTTCTCTTTTCTCATAGCTTCTTTGCGAGATTCTACTTCTTCACAATACAATATCTCATAGGGCTTATAAGCTTTAGTTGACTTAACTCGTCCGGCATTATGTGCTTCCAGACGCTCAACCATTGCTTTGGTTTGCCCTACTTTCCATATTTTACACTTTTTATTATATATATATAATACATCGCCCTATCAACTCCCGAAATTTCAGAAAGCAAAGCTTTCTTTGAAATTTCGAGGATCCTCGAGAAAATACGTCTTGCCTTCAGCAAGGACTGTTTTCTCGGGACACTCTGGCATCTCTCCTCTATGTTCACTTATTATGTACTATATTTGCTCAGCAATGGCAACTATTTGTCTGCCATCATCAATAATATCTTTTACGTTTACATTTACAAATTCATTAACAAGGTTATTTTTCTGTTTCTTTATTTTAACTTTAAAGTAGTGCTCTGAAAATCCATAATACCAGCCGTTTTTCTCCTGTTCAATCAGTACGGTTACATTTTTGTTGATAAAATTCCGCAAAAATTTCTTTTTTCCTTCTCTTACTTTTTTTAAAGCTACATCCATTCTTGCCTTTTTTGTGGCGTAAGGTACATGATTTTTAAATCCGGCGGCTTTTGTGCCATTTCGCAGAGAATACATGAACAAATGTATATCCATAAAAATACCCTTTTCGATTATTTTTACGGTTTGCTCGAAATCTTTGTCACTTTCTCCGGGGAACCCTATAATTAAATCGGTAGTTAAAGTTATATTTTTACTTCTTATTCTTTCAACCAATTTGAGATATTGCTCCAGGGTATATTTTCTTTCCATAGCTTTCAATATTTTGTTGGTTGTTCCCTGCATAGGAATATGCAAATGCGGCGCAATTCTTGAATTTTCCTGCACCAGAGATACAATTTTGTCGCTGATTAGATTCGGCTCAAGAGAACTTAATCTTAATCTAAAATCACCTTCCAGTTGCAATATGTTTTGCACAAGCCCGTATAGATCCATTGTTGAAGAATAGGTGCCCAGATTTATACCGGTAAGCACGATCTCTTTGACACCTTTGTTCACCAACTGCCGGATATCATCAAGCACTTTTTCGGCGGGTATGGAATAAATCCTGCTGCGCACATATGGCACTACACAGTAGCTGCAGAAATAATTACAGCCGTTTTGCACCATTACCATTTTTCTGGTTTTGTTAATATTTGTTTGAAAAGCATGGCCTTCAATATTTATTTTTTTTGGATTATATTCCTTGATAACTTCTAAAAGATTGTTCTTCAAAACAACCTGACTATTTTTTATGGCAGGCAATTTGGCTCCTTCATTTTCTATGGAGCAGCCGGTGATAATAATATTGGCCTGCGGATTTTGAGAAAGCGCACGGCTAATCATCTGACGGCTTTTGCGGTCAGCTATATGAGTTACAGAACAGGTGTTAACTATAACCAAATCCGGTTTGTCGTTAAGCGTGATATATTCATGACCATAAGCGGCAAGTAGCTCTCCGGCCTGCTCGCTTTCGGCCTGATTTACCTTACAGCCCAGAGTTATGATATGAAACTTCAAATTTAGTATCTATAATGTTCGGGTTTGTATGGGCCATTTATATCCACGCCAATGTAATCAGCCTGATTTTTGCTGAGAACAGTAAGCTTGGCACCCAGTTTATCCAGATGCAGTCTGGCAACTTCCTCATCCAGGCTCTTCGGAAGACAATATACCCCGATTTTATAATCTTTGGTCCACAGCTCAATTTGAGCTAGCACCTGATTGGTAAAAGAATTGCTCATTACAAAAGACGGATGCCCGGTAGCACAGCCCAGGTTTACCAGACGGCCTTCAGCCAGTAAGAATATTTCATGACCGTCAGGGAATACATATTTATCTACCTGAGGTTTTATGTTTACCTTTTTTATTCCAGGATAATTTTCCAGCTGTTCAACCTGTATTTCGTTATCAAAATGCCCGATGTTGCAGACAATGGCCTGGTCTTTCATTTTAGCCATATGTTCAATGGTTATGATATCGCGATTGCCAGTTGTGGTTACGTATATATCGGCAAGCCCCAAGGTATCCTCTACGGTTTTCACATCATATCCTGCCATGCAAGCCTGCAAAGCGCAGATCGGGTCAATCTCGGTAACAATAACCCGGGCTTTACTGGACTGCAAAGATTGGGCAGAACCCTTGCCCACATCGCCGAAACCGCAGACAACCGCGATTTTTCCTGCCAGCATGATATCTGTAGCTCTTCGGATACCATCAACTAACGATTCTCTGCAACCATAAATGTTGTCGAATTTTGATTTGGTAACGCTGTCATTTACATTAATTGCCGGAACCAGCAGTTCTCCTCTTTCCATCATCTGGTAGAGTCTGTGAACCCCTGTAGTGGTTTCTTCGGAAACGCCCTTCCAATTTTTAACCAGCTTGTGCCAGTAATTATTATCTTTCTTAAGCATTTCTTTCAATTTGAGGTTTAGCTGTTTCTCATCCTCGCCAAACGCCGGTTTGTCGAGAATAGCGGCATCGCTTTCTGCTGCATAACCACGATGCACCATAAGCGTAACATCTCCACCGTCATCTACAACCATTTGCGGTCCTTTTCCTTCGGCGAAACTTATAGCCTGTTCAGTACACCACCAGTAATCTTTGAGGTTCTCGCCCTTCCAGGCAAATACTGCAACGCCGGCTTTGGCAATCGCGGCAGCGGCATGGTCCTGGGTTGAAAAAATGTTACAGGAACACCAACGCACCTCAGCACCCAGCGCAACAAGTGTTTCAATAAGCACAGCGGTTTGAATGGTCATATGCAGCGAACCGGTGATACGTACACCTTTTAAGGGTTTACTTGAAGCATATTTGGCCCTCACAGACATAAGTCCGGGCATCTCATGCTCTGCCATTTCTATTTCTTTACGGCCCCATTCGGCCAAACTTATATCAGCTATTTTATAATCCATGGTTTACTCCTTTACTGTCTCACAGAAATAATTTTTATAAAGTTGAATATTTCTTAAGCAGGTCCATTCTTTTTTCTATATCGTTAACAGAGATGCTTAATAATTTATCCAGGCCGAATTCTTCTACGGTAAAAGACGCGTTCACAGTTCCCACCAGCAAAGCTTCTTTCATGGTTGCCCAGTCAAACGAACCTTTTTTGCAGATGTAACCCAGAAAGCTGCCGGCAAAAGTATCTCCGGCTCCGGTAGGATCCTTAACCAAATGTAGGGGGTACGCTCCGATTGTAAAATATTCATCGGGCTTGCGGCCGAAAATTGTAGCTCCATATTCACCCTTTTTTACGATGAGATATTTAAGGTTCTGAAAATTCTCAAACATCCAGGCAGATGTTTTAATAATATTCATATTATCTTTTAAGAGCCTTATCTCGCCGTCATTTATAAAAAATATATCAGCGTACTGGAGTGCCTGTAAAAGCAAATCACGCTTGGTCTCTATCCAGAGGTTCATTGTATCCAGGGCTATATATTTGCATCTGGACTGATGAATGGCTTCAAGCAGAATATCGGGATCATTATTGGCCAGAAAAAGAAAACAACTATTGGAAGTATCCCGGGTTAAGGCCGGATGAAAATTACCCAGAACACCTATTTCTGTGCTGATAGTTTTGGCTTTATTCAAATCTTCCAGGTAGCTCCCTGTCCAATGGAAAGTTTTGCCTTCCAACACTTGAATGTCCTGTATATTGATTTTTCTGCTTTTCAATAAATCCAGGTAGTCATTGGGGAAATCCTTCCCCACAACGCCTATTATCGAGCTGGGAGCATAGTTGCTTGCGGCTATCCCTGCGTATACGGCTGATCCGCCCAATATTCTTTCGCGAGTACCTTCATGAGAATGTAATGTATCAAAAGCAACCGAACCGACTATTGTAATACTCATTGCAACGGTAATGATACCTTATTTAATTTAATTGTAAAAGTACTTCCTTTATTTTCCTCGCTGTCCACAAAGATTTCCCCATTATGCAGCTCTACTAGCTTGCGAACTATGCTGAGCCCTAGTCCTGTACTTTTTTCATTGGCTGTGGGTTTATTGCTTAATTGAGAGAAGGGTTTAAAAAGAAGCTGTATTTCCTCTTTTTTTATTCCAATCCCGAAATCACGTACTTCTATATAAATGGAGTGTTCATCTTCTCTGGCCGAAATATCAATATTTGAGCCCCGGTGTGAAAATTTCAAAGCGTTATTGATCAAATTATTCAGAACCTGTTTCATCCTTCTTTCGTCAACTTCAACCATAATATTTTCCGGGATCTGAACATTCAATTGTAAATTTTTTTCCGCAGCCATTATAATGTGTCCCTGAATAATATCTTCAATAAACGGTTTCAGGGCCACCGATGTTTTTTCTATCTGCAATTTACCGCTGCTGATATTTTCTATATCCAGGATATCTTCAATGAGTTCCAAAGCGAATCTTCCATGATTGCCGATTTTTTTAATTACTTCTTTCTGTTTTTCATTCAGGTCTCCGGCGAGCACCCTTAAAAAGACTTCACTTAGCCCCAATATTGCCGCCAGAGGACTTTTTAAATCATGGATAATCTGATTAAATATCTCTTCTTTGTCCAAAACATCGTTCATAAATGAATATTCTCTCCCTTGTGAACTTCTCTAATAATAATTCAACATTGATTTATTTGACAACGGTTTCTGCAATTGTCCCGATTATGTTTTTATCTTATGTTTATAATAGTTTACCAATCTACGGGAAATTTTTATATTATATGCTTGCAAAAGTTCTTTGACCTGAGCATCGCTTTTCCCGCGGATGTTCGGGTCTTGCAAAATATTTTTCAAAAAATATCCGGTCAGCTGAGAATTCTTTATTCTGTTTTGCAGTAAATTTTTCAGTAAAATATTTTTTGAATTGATCAGCACATATTTTCTGTTTACGAGCCTGCTGACAAAGGAATATGAAAGCCCCAGTCTGTCGGCTATTTCCTTTTGAGTTAATGGCCTTAAAAAACTCATCGATTTAAACATGCCGATATCCTGATATTCGCAAAAAAGTTCCAAAAGTTGTTTTAAAAGTTTTTTGCGTTCGTTCATATCGCGTTGAATATATAAATCAGCTATATAATCATAGTTTTCCATCATGACTACTTCCAGCTTGTTGTCTTTTCCTATCTTGATTTCCGCGCTGGGAACGATAAATTGATTCTTATCTCTTTTATAAATTTCGCCGGGCAGCTGATGTACCAGGTTTTGCCTGATAAAAAGCAAACCTTTCTCCACTTCCTGCCGCGAAACGCCAAGGAGTTCGGCCAGAGCACCAAATTGAGCGTTAACAATCAAGTCTTCATGTGCAAGTATTTTTATCAGTAACCCCTTAAAGTCTTCATCCTCCAGATGATGTTGTTTTATCTGAATAATCAGATACTCGCTGACAGACCTCGCGCCTACACCCTCCGGTTCAAGGGCCTGAAAAATATCAAGCAATTGTTGCAACTTATAAGTGGACAGCTTATATTTTCGTAATACTTTTTCTTTTACATCAGCCCAATCACTAAAAAACCCTTTCTCGTCAAGCAGGTCTACCATAAATTTCAATATTTCCTTATCCTGAGCCGGCACATACAACCTTGAAATCTGCTCTAAAAGCTGGGTGTCCAGTGATTTTTCTTTTTCATAAACCAACAACTGCTCATTTAACTCCGTGGCACCGTAACTGCCGGAATATTTGTTCAGCACATCCGAATACGAGGCAGAAAACCTGCCCAGTTTCTCGATGTACCGTCTGGTGATTTTTAATTTAGGTTTTAGGGTTAAACGCAGGCGCCTGATTGCCATTAAAGACCGTATTCTTTTAGTTTATTATATAAAGTAGCCCTGGTAATCCCCAGTTCCTTTGCGGTTTTCACAATATTACCTTTATTTTTCCCCAGAACAAACTCAATCTGGATCTTTTCCATGTTCTTCAAAGATAATCCTGTGCCACCTGATGACTGTTCAGGGACAGTGAGATAGATATCCAGATCCTGGACATCAATTATTTCGGAATTTGCCTTCAAAATTGCCCGGGTTACTACATTATCCAGTTCCCGCACATTGCCTGGCCACCTGTATTTATGCATCAAATTAAATGCTGCTCTGGAAAAAGCTGTTACTTTTTTATTAAATTCTCTTCCGCGTAGTTTTAAAAAATATTCAGCCAAAGGAACTATATCTTCCTGCCTTTCTCTGAGCGGCGGCAGGGTTATGGTATAAACGTTTATTCTGTAAAACAGATCTTCCCTGAATTTATCCTGTTCTACAAGATTTTTCAGATTTTTATTGGACGTACATATTAATTTCAGCTGAATTTTTCTTTCCCGGGATTCGCCTATTCTCACTACGGTCTTGTCCTGCAATACTCTTAGCAGTTTGGCCTGAAGTTTGGAAGACAGTTCATACACTTCATCCAGAAATAATACTCCGTTGTTAGCCAGTTCTATTTTCCCGGGCTTGTCTCCGGAAGCGTCGGTAAAAGCCCCCTTTTTATAACCGAACATTTCGCTTTCCATTAAATCCTCAGGAATAGCTGCGCAATTCAAAGCAATGAACGGCCCATCCTTATATTTGCCATTGGCATAGATAGCTCTGGCCATAAGCTCTTTTCCTGTACCCGTTTCACCTTCAATTAAAACCGAAACATCGTTATCCAGTACCGGTTTCATTTCATTTATCAGCTTGTTTATTGTAACAAAGGAACCGACCATGGAAAGAATATTTTCCGCGGCTTTGGTTTCCAGGTAATTGATTTCTTCTTTCAACAGTAATTGCTGCTCCTGCTGATTATTAATGAAAACCAGCAGCTGGTTAAGCAATTTTTGAAACTTTATTATTTCATCATGCTTTTTTTTAGAAAAAGCCTTTTGCGTGGCGCTCAGAAGAGATTCCAGATAAGCGATTATGTCTTTGTTGCTGAAATTGTTTTTCTGCAGGGTGACGATTACCTGCAGTACCTGAGCAATGGATATAAATTCTTCGGTGGTTAAAGAATCTTTCAGATGTTGACTGCTTTCAAAGATACTTTTGGCCAGATTTTTTGAGTTTCTGGCAAAAAATTCATTATTTAACAAGGAGGAATTTCGAAGACTCAGCTCCTCCATCCAGAGGTTAAAAAAATCTTTTTCTTTTTTAATCAGTGCTTTTTCCATAGCAATTTATTATATCACTTAACGGTTTCATGTTAAAATTGTAACTAAATTAACCGGAGGAGGACCATAATGCCTTACATAAATGTTAAAGTTGCCGGAAAGCTTAAAAAAAAGCAAAAAGAAGATATAGCCAAAGGAATATGCGAGTTGCTGGAGGTAGTCGCGGATAAACCTAAAAATTCAACTTATGTTGTTTTTGATGAGGTTGATCGCGAAAACTGGGCCGTAGGAGAATCGTTATTAGCCTGAAAAAATTATTGCTGGTAGACGGCCATAACCTGGCCTATCGTGCTTATTTCGCCATCCCCCATTTAAAAAACAAGGAGGGACAACCCACTAATGCTATCTATGGCTTCTTGAACATGTTATTCAGTGCAATTCAAAAAGAAAATCCCGATTACGTTCTGGTTGCCTTCGATTTGCCCGCACCAACTTTCAGACATAAAAAATATGCACTATACAAGGCTAACCGACAAAAAGCCCCTGAAGATTTTAAAGTTCAGGTGCCGATAATCAAAGAGCTCATTCTGGACATGGGCCTTACCATTGTAGAAAAGGAAGGTTTTGAAGCAGATGATATTATCGGAACAATCAGCAAAAAGGTGCAAAAAACATCACCTGATGTTTTAAGTTATATCTTAACCGGGGACAAAGATGTATTGCAGCTGCTGGACGAAAAAACAATATTGCTGCTTACCAGAAAAGGTATTTCGGAAATTGAAAAAATCGAAGAGCATGACGTTATAAGCAAATTTTGCATGAAGGCCAGTCAGGTCACTGATTACAAAGCACTAAAAGGCGATCCGTCTGATAATATCCCGGGCGTGGCCGGAATAGGCGAAAAGACCGCGTTGGATTTAATCGGCAAATTTGAATCTCTGGACCATATTTATGAAAATATAGATGCGGTAAGCTCCTTAAAAGTCCGGCAAAAACTGTTGGACGATAAGGAAAAAGCCTATTTAAGCAAAGAGCTGGCCACAATCAATTGCGACGT
The DNA here is from genome assembly GCA_028715625.1 of Candidatus Margulisiibacteriota bacterium. NCBI lineage: Bacteria > Bacillati > Candidatus Margulisiibacteriota > Candidatus Margulisiibacteriota bacterium. The sequence continues at coordinate 8,416 of JAQURL010000052.1, forward strand.
ACAAATACCTGTTCATCTGCAGCCATTACAGCTTCAGATACAAAATGCCCTGCCTTTGCTAAACAGAATGGAGCTGACAACTATTATAAAAAAATATATCCCCGCTGACATTCATCAACCGCCGGTTAATGACGGCTTAAACTTCGAAACACTATTGATTAATAATGCAGTCCTCTGGAAAGAATTGCTGGAAAGATTAAAAAATGCTGAAAAAGTGGCTTTTTATCCTGAATGCAGTGATAACAAAATTGTAGGTATAAGTTTTGCTTTTGAGAGCGCGAAGGCCTGCTACCTTCCCTTGCAGCACAAAACAGATAATTTCATGCTGCAGCAACACTCAGACCTGGGCCCCATGTTCGCAAGCTCGGAAACACCTTTAAAAGAGCTTAAACCCTTTTTCGAAAATAAAAAAATTAGGAAGTGGACACATGACAGCAAAGGCACAACACAAATAATGGTCAAAAACAATATTCAGCTTGCCGGCATTGCTTCTGACTGTATGCTCATGGACTACTTATTAAACCCGGATAGAAATAATCATAACCTGGATAAAATAGTTAAAGACTATCTGCACATAGGGTTTACCAGCCAGAAAGATTTTCTCCAGTCTTTTAAGGTGAAACAACTGGAAGACGTCACTCCGACAGATGCCCTGAAACATTGCAGTGCCAAAGCCTGGGCTATTTTTCAGCTGCAGGATGTTCTGGGGGAGGCGCTGAAAAATCAAAAAATTGATAAGGTTTATAAAGATATTGACCAGCCCATGATTGATGTCCTGCTTGATATGGAGAGAACGGGCATCAAAATAGATATACCTTATTTGCAGGGTTTATCCTCAAGTTTTCATGCTTCTATGGAGCAGATTGAAGCAGGGGTTTATAAAGAAGCCGGTCAGGAGTTTAATCTTAATTCTCCCAAACAGCTCAGTGATATTTTGTTTAAAAAATTAAACCTGCCGTCATTTAGAAAAATTAAAACCGGACAGAGCACAAATGTCGAAGTCCTGGAAAAATTAGCCGAACAATATGAGATTGCCAGACTTATAATGCAATATCGCCAGGTAACCAAGCTTCTGAACACCTATATCGATGTCTTGCCCGGTTTGGCAGACCAGAACCAGCGAATTCATACCACTTACAATCTGACTGTGACAGCTACGGGTCGTCTAAGCAGCAGTGATCCCAATCTGCAAAATATTCCCATTCGCACAGCAGAAGGTGAAAAAATAAGGAAAGCGTTCATTGCCGAAAAAGGGAACCGTCTTATTGTTGCGGACTATTCTCAAATTGAACTGCGCATTCTGGCGCATATCTCGGGTGATGAAAAACTGCAGGAAGCATTTGATAATGACCTGGATATTCATACTGCTACAGCTTCGCTTATTTTTAAAGTACCCTACGCTGACGTGCTTCCGGCTATGCGACGCAAAGCCAAAGAAATAAATTTTGGAATTTCTTACGGTATGCAGGCTTATGGACTTTCACAACGCTTAAAAATCGGACAGAAAGAAGCTGCAGATTTTATTGCTGTATATTTCGCGACTTATCCCAAAATCAAAGAATATATCAATTCATCCGTCGAATATGTGCGAACTCATGGCGAAATCTCCACCCTTTTCGGCAGAAAACGTTTCTTTTCAAACTATAACCGTGTGGGAAAAATGGAGCAGCAGGCGCTGAACCGCATGATTATCAATACTCCCATTCAAGGCTCTGCGGCGGATATATTAAAAATGGCCATGTTGCAAATAGAAAAAAAACTCAAGGAATTAAAATCCAGTATGGTCCTGCAAATCCACGACGAACTTATAATAGAAGCTCCTGAAAATGAAGTGGCCAAAGTAACTGCCATAATCAAAGACATGATGGAACATGTTGTCTCCTTAAAAGTACCATTGCTGGTAAATATCGGGGTTGGCAACGACTGGCTTGAAGCGAAATGAACATTTTTGTAACCGGAACCGATACCGGCGCAGGCAAAACGGTCGTTTGCGCTGCTTTGCTAAGTAAATTAAAAAATGAAAACCCTTTCTACTACAAGCCGATACAAACCGGAGCCGTATATCAAAATAACAGCTATATTTCCGAAGATGTTGAAACCATAAACAAACTGACAGCCTCAAACTTCAGCTCCGAAACAAGCTGTACTTATTTATTAAAAGAAGCTGTGTCTCCATTGCAGGCCGCGGAAAAAGAAAACCTGCAAATCGATATCAACAAAATAATTAACCAGTTTCATAACCTGCAAAAAAAGCATTCAACAATAATCATTGAAGGTGCCGGTGGAGTGTATGTTCCGATAACTTCCAAACTATACATGTTTGACCTGATTTGCGCTTTGAATTGCCCTGCAATTGTAGTAATTAAGCCCGGACTGGGAACAATAAATCATACATTAATGACTTTTGAAGTTTTAAAAAAATGCAACATAAAAATACTCGGATTTATCGTATCTGATTATCCCGAGGAGACTGATCTGGTCACAAAAGAAAATCCTGTGATAATAGAAAAATTAAGCGGCATAAAATGTCTGGGCAAGGTCTTTCACTATGTGGATATAGCCCAGCTGTCCAAAAACTTGTCTGCGGGACTTAATTATTTCTCTGATTTTTATCCCGGCTTTCCGTAATTTTTATCGACGTATATAATTTTTTATAAAAGAAGGCCTTGCCTGTTTACTAATAAATAGACAGCAGAGACGTTTTTTGTAATAATTGTACTGTGTGAGCTAGATTCGGAAGGAGTGTACTATTAATATGAAATACAAACGCGTACTTCTTAAATTAAGTGGCGAAGCTTTTCTGGGTTCCAGAAAATACGGGATTGACCCTCAGTTTCTAAAATATCTGGCCGAAGAACTCGCCTTTATTACAAAACAAAAAATTCAGCTGGCTATAGTTATTGGCGGTGGCAATATTTTCAGAGGATTGAGCGCATCAGCCAACGGCATGAACCGGGTTACTGCCGATTATATGGGCATGCTGGCTACAGTAATGAATGCACTGGCACTGCAGGACGCCCTGGAATCAATTGATGTTCCCAGTCGTGTGCAAACTTCGTTTGTTATCCGCGAGGTTGCCGAACCCTTTATTCTGCGCCGGGCTATTCGACATCTGGAAAAAAACAGAGTGGTTATTTTTGCCGGAGGTACCGGTAATCCCTATTTTACCACGGATACGGCAGCTGTTTTACGTGCAGTGGAAATTGGGGCAGATGTGATTTTGAAAGCCACCAAGGTAGATGGTGTTTATGACAAGGACCCTGAAGAACACAGCGACGCAAAAATGTTTAAGGAAATCAGCTACATGGATGTTTTGCAAAAAGATTTAAGGGTTATGGATTCTACTGCAATTACATTAAGCAAAGATAATAAAATACCGATGCTGGTTTTTAATCTCAATACAAAGGGAAATATTATTAAAGTGCTGTTGGGCGAAGATATCGGTACAAAAATCCGTTAACAAGGGAGGAAAAAGATGAAGGAATTTGAAGAAAAACTCGAAAAAAGCCTGGAGAATTTGAGACAACACTTTACTACCGTTCGCACCGGCCGCGCCAATCCCGACCTGTTATCCAAAATAAAAGTTGATTGTTACGGCAGTAGTCTGCCTGTTAAGCAGGTTGCTTCTGTCAATGTACATGATAGTAATGCCCTGGTCATTACTCCTTTTGACCGCAGCACATTGGGTGACATCGAAAAAAGCCTGATGAAATCCGATCTTGGGCTAAACCCTGTGAATGACGGACATAACCTGAGACTGGTTTTCCCGCCATTAACCGAAGAAAGACGCAAGGAACTGGATAAAATCATTAAAAAAATGGCCGAAGAAGGACGAATTGCAACCAGAAATATCCGCAGGGATTTTATGGATAAGATGAAAAAAAACAAAGACCTTAGCGAAGACGAACATAAACGCATTGAACATGAAATTCAAAAAATAACGGACAAATACATCGGGATTATTGATTCGTTATTAAAAACTAAAGAAAAAGAGATTATGGAAATCTAAATGGATGCTCAAACTATACCTTCTCATGTGGCTATTATTATGGATGGTAACGGTCGCTGGGCAAAAAAGAGAGGGCTACCCAGAACCCTGGGACATAAAGAAGGCTTAAAAGCACTCAAGCGAACTGTCAAAAACGCCTATTCGCTTGGAATCCGCTATCTTTCAGTATATGTTTTTTCAACAGAAAACTGGAAAAGACCAAAAGATGAAGTAAGCTTCCTTCTTGGTATACTGGACTCCCTTCTGGTTAAGGAAGTTAAGGAGTTGCACAAAAATGAAGTCAGGGTCCGTTTTGTAGGAGACCTGAATGCGTTACCCGAATCCACGCAAAAAAAGATAAAATGGGCACATGAGCATACTGATAAAAACAAAAAACTACAGTTGAACCTTCTGGTAAACTATGGAGGCAGACAGGAAATAATTCACGCTGTAAAATTTTTGGCAAAAAATCCACAGAAAGCGATTACGGAAGAAAACCTGCGCGCATGCATGTTTGATCCTCAAACACCTGACCCGGAACTTATAATACGCACTGGAGGAGAAAAAAGGCTCAGCAACTTCCTGCTCTGGCAGTCTGCTTATTCAGAATTTTGGTTTACAAAAGAGTTCTGGCCGGATTTTAATAAAGAACATCTGCAGAAAGCGCTCGATGACTACTCCAAACGCGACAGACGGTTCGGAGGCATAAATGCGTAAACTCAACCTTAAAAAACTGCTGCTCAGAGCTATTACTATTATTTTGTTGGCACCGATTGTGGTTATCATCATTCTTTTTGATAATCCACCTTATGGTTCACTGCCATTTCTTGTTTTTATAATCAGCATAGCAGTTATGAGTCTGAATGAATATTTTCATATGGCTTTTAATGAAAGGGAGCCCTTCTTTTTGTCCGGCCATTTTATCTCCATAACTTTGATCCTGCTGGCTTTCATTAAAGAAATGACCCCTTTTTGGAACTCTTCTTATGCGCTTGTTTTTTCTATTGTTTGCCTTGTTTTCTTTCTGCTGGAATTATCATTTAAAAATATGTTTTTTTATCGCAATAAAATTTTTATAACCCTCAAAGGAATTATCTATATAGGCTGGTTTTATTCCTATTTTATTCTAATTCGTAATCTACCCCTGGGTAAGGAACTTATTTTTTATGTTTTATTTACCATCTGGGCTCTCGATACTATGGCCTATCTTGTGGGGATAACCTTTGGCAAACATAAATTAAATCCTGAAATTAGCCCCAAAAAAACCAAGGAAGGTGCAATTGGCGGTTTCTCCGCTGCTGTTCTGGTCTCGGTCGGATTATTATCTTCGGTTTTCGGATTTGTACACAGCCTGATTTTGGGTGCCATAATAGGAGTATTAGGACAGTGCGGTGACCTTTATGAATCTTTAATTAAAAGAACTTATAAAATGAAAGATTCCAGCAATATTCTTCCCGGGCATGGAGGAATAATGGACCGTGCTGACAGCTTTATTCTTCTTGCACCGGTCGTTTACTACTATCTGGTGTTTATTTCTCATTAACCTATGAAAAACATTATAATCTTAGGCTCAACGGGTACTATCGGTCTGCAGGCTCTGGATGTAATTAATTCATACCCAGCAGAATTCAAACTCTTAGGTATCAGCGGATTTGAGAATGTCCCCCTGCTAACAAAACAGATAAAAACCTTTAAACCCGAGTTTGTTGCCATACCTGATCCTAAAAAAGCTGAAAAATTGAAAGACATAAACCCGGGAACTGTTATTCTGTCTGGCAAACAAGCATTGCAAGACTTGGTATCGCTGAAAGAGGCCGATATAATCTGTGTTTCAATTGCCGGCATTGCCGCACTTATCCCAACCCTGCATGCTATTAAGCTTGGCAAAACAATTGCTCTTGCTTCCAAAGAAGTGCTGGTTTCGGCCGGCCATTTGGTCAGCTCCGATTTAAAAAAATTTAAAACAAATTTGTATCCGATAGACAGTGAACACGCAGCTATTGATATGTGTATGCAAAACTATCCCCGTGATACCATCAGTAAGATTATTCTTACCGCTTCGGGCGGACCTTTTCTGCACAGAAAAAATTTATCCGGAATAAAGCCGGAAGATGCCCTGAAACATCCGAACTGGAATATGGGAAGAAAAATTACAATCGATAGCGCCACCCTGATCAATAAAGGGCTTGAGGTCATTGAGGCTCACTGGCTCTTTGGTTTCGGTTATGAGCAAATAAAAGTGTTGGTGCACCCTCAGAGTATTATTCATGGAATGGTGCTCCTGAAAAACCAGGCTTATCTGGCACAAATGAGCAGCACAGATATGCGCATTCCAATTCTTTATGCTCTAAGTGCCAGAAAAATTACAAACTTTAATCATCACCCTTTAGATCTTGCCAACCTAAAACTGGAGTTTATGGAACCTGACCTGAAAAAATTCAAAGGCTTGCATCTGGCTTACGAAGTAGGGAAAAAAGGGCACTCCTGGCCCGCGGTATTTAACAGTGCTAATGAGGAAGCTGTAACCCTGTTTTTACAAAATAAAATTAAATTTACTGCCATTTACAGCTGTATAGAAAAAACGCTGGAAAAACATAATGAAATAAAGAATCCTGCCATTGATGACATCCTGAATCTGGACAGTTGGGCAAGAAACACGGTTTTGGCGGTAGCTCTCTCATGACAAATAAAGATATCTTTCTGGCTGTATCCTTAAATAGCCAAAAAACAAAAAATATATTTATCGAGCAATTGTCGGATGGTTTATCTCTTGCCGAGCTAACCATAAAATACAAAACACTATTACATAAACATTCTGAAGAAATTGAAAAAATAAAACATTTTTGTAGCAAAAATTCAGTGCAAATCATCTCATTAACGGATTGCGATTATCCGGCTTTGCTGAAAAACATCCCTGACCCTCCGGTGGTTCTTTATGCTCTGGGCAACATTAATCTCCTTTTGAAAAAAAGTATCAGCATTGTCGGTACTAGGCATTGTACACAAAAAGGTTATGAAACTGCTTTTCAGTTCGGCAAAGCTCTGGCCCGACAGGATATAGCTATTGTCAGCGGCATGGCCTCTGGAATTGATTCAGCAGCCCATGAAGGCGCACTTGAAACTAACGGGCCAACAATTGCCGTGCTGGGCTCAGGTATTAATGTGGTTTATCCAGCAAAAAATAAAAACCTCTATGAAAAAATTAAAAAAGACGGTCTGATTCTTTCCGAATTCCCACCCGATTTTCAGCCTGCGCAGTATACCTTTCCAATGCGCAATCGAATTATTGCCGGGTTATCCAGCGGCGTTGTTGTTATAGAGTCCAGGAAAAAAGGTGGAGCGCTCATTACAGCCAATTACGCTCTGGATTATAACCGGGAAGTGTTCGCCATACCTGGTTCTATCAATGAGGAAGCCAGCGAAGGTTCAAATCTGCTTATTCAAAACGGCGCCAAGCTGACACTTGGTATTGATGATGTCTTACAGGAGTTGAACTGGGCCATGACACAAAATTGTAGTCCGGTCTCAAGGTCGTCTACGCCCAAACCATGTCTGGGAAAAGAGGAAGAAGCCATTTATAATCTAATTGGTCCTGAACCCCTTTATATCGATAAAATTGCCGCCTCCGCCAGTCTGGATATTCGATCACTTTCAACTGTTTTAACTGTATTGGAATTAAAACAACTTATAATGCAACTTCCCGGGAAAATGTTTGTCAGGATTTGAAATCATTTTTCAAATAAAGCAATTGCTTACTTTTTAGAATAGTCTGAAATTTTTTATTATTTTCCGCTTCTTTTTTGTATTGCTCATTTGAGTAATATAAAAGTTCATATTCGCGGTTAAATATATCCATTATAGCTTTTAAATATTCATTCAAAATCTCACTTTCCATTGATCCCACGATCAACAGTTTCAAGGGCTCGGAAAATTTCATCGGGGCTTTAACACTCTCTCCGTACAGAGCGATAATATTTAGTGATTTCGAGCTGATAAGCAGTTTAAAAAATTCCCTGGGTTCAGTGGAGGTTTTGATAACAACCTTTTTCAGGTCCTCATAAAAAGGGTTCTGGGTATTTAAAAAATAATTGATAATGTTTCCTTCCGGATATTTAATGATTATCTGGAGCTGTAGTAACTTTTTTATTTCTCTCTGCACTGCTGATATCGGCTCTTCTATAATACGGCTGAGCTCCCTGGTATGGTATTTCTTATTTTTATTAAAAAGAAAAAGTTTTAAAAGCTTTCTTTTGACCTTGGATTGAATAATGTTTTCTAATAAATCTCCCATAAATTTTTATAGTACAAAAAAAATGGTCAGAAGTCAATCAAAAGCAATCTACATATATCCAAATGTATATGAAAGGTAATATATTACATCCTCTTTAATGTTATAGGGCAAAAGAATTGAGCAGCTTATTTTTCCAAGATTTATAGCCCTACCAAAGGATAAGGGAACTTCTACGCCTGTTGTGTAACCATGTTCGTTTATACCACCGGTTAAAACAAAGTTTTTATCCAGTATCAAAGAAAAACCTGTTCTGTAATGTATGGCTTCCCCTTCCAGTCTTTTGTAAGAAAGAGCATGTGTCCATAATAGATTATCATAAGGGATAAAACCAACTCCCAAGTCGAAAACAGGTGGGAAGTTTTTATTTATGGCTTCAGAGCTGTCTTTAAACAAGTTTTCCAGTGTCATCCCGAAAAGCATTCTGGCCGGACTTGCCATAATATAATTCATACCGATTTTTGTCGTCCAGGTTTGTACCTGAACGCCCGTAATAACACTATCTATATTCTCTAGAGTAACCCCCCACTTCATATTATCCCTGAATTGCATACCGAACCCATAAAGATTTACAGAAAACTGGTCACCGCTGATCTTTTCCTTGTACTTTACGCTACCATATCCGAAACTCCCCAATGTATATATTTCCAGGTTATAATAATCGAATCCTTTTTGCTGAGTATCCAGTGATTCACGGTTATAGCCGAAACCGATGCCGGAAAGGAAGGCAGGGTTAATGACTAAGGACTCTGCAGATGTCAGCAGGACGATATTGGACTCGCCTGTTCCTAACGATTCCACTGTTTTCATGTCCAGTGCGTTCAATAAACAAAAACCAACGATAATAAAAAGAACAAAACTTATGCGCATGAATATATTCTAATTTTATCTGATTTATTTTGTGAAGTCATGAATAATATTTTTTTATTTGCAGAATATCGATTATAATATTTCAAGAGACCGTTTATGCTCTTAAAGAAAAACATTACAACGCGCATTATCCTTTATGAGTTAATAACTTTCCTGTTAGTACTTCTTTGTTTGTGGTTTTTTGACTCTATAGATATCTCTCACAGAATATTCGGGGACAATTCGAATACTGCAAGCTGGATAAGTAACATCATGGAAACGCTGGTATACTGTTTCCTGTTTCTTTTTATAGCGACTATTACCTATCGTTTTTTATCACACATCAAACATCTGGAAGGATTTATCTATCTTTGCTCATATTGCAAGAAGGTTAAATTCGGTGATGAGTGGATTTCTCTGGATGATTTTTTGCGTCACCAGACAGACGCCAAATGGTCCCATGGCTTGTGTCCTGATTGTATGCAAAAATATTATGGAGATATGTTAAAAAAACACAAAGATAAATTGCCGGCAGGCGAATAGGAACCTTTTTCTTCTCTTGATTGTATAATAAAGTGATTGCCATATGAAAAATCAGCAAAACATACAGTTATTCATAAAGGGCGATTTGCAAGCTTTTGAAAACATTTATAAGGAAACAAAAAAAATGGTTTATAACGTTATCTATAAAATGACTTGGAACAGAGAGTTAAC
>JAQURL010000053.1 GCA_028715625.1 Candidatus Margulisiibacteriota bacterium
GCCTGGGGGCGCATATACATCTGGGCTATATATCTGCCCTTTTTATCTAATGACTCAGGGCTACGAAAATAAAAGCCCTTCCTGTATAATGAATTATATATGCAGTCCAGCAAGCTTTTTGCTTTAGATTTTTGTTTTAAAAAAAGGTAATAGGAACATAATCCGTAATTAACACCCAGCCAGACATCATTTCCCTGTGGCGTAAAGACCTCCTTGCCTGCAACAGTGCGGCCATTGACCATGCCATTCAATCGTCCTGAGAACCCTGAATAGTTATGTTTATATACATAATCCAAAACACTTTCAACTCTAGAGCTTTCGATTAGTTGTGGAAGGCCGCAAAGACTAAGGAACCATTGGCCTGCAAGCTGGTCAGACATAACATCATCGAGAGTCTCATCATATTTATAATAGTTTTTATTCCAGAGCTTCTTTTCCAGCGACAATAAACCCCTATTCAAAAGTTCCGTACTGTCATGAGGAGATTTGCCCAGAATTTCCGCCATTTTTTTGAAAGCTGTAACTGCGGCCAGCCATAGAATAGAACAGTATGCGGAGCTTCCCTGCATGGTCCAGTTGTCGTAAGTTTGGTCCGGCCAGCCGCCGTTTTCCGGCAAACCGTCACCATCAATATCAAAACGTTTGAAATATTCATAAGCATTAAGCACTGCAGGCCAGCAATAGTCCAGGAAAGTCCGGTCTTTGGTAAAATGAAAGTTACGATAAACCATAAGAATAAACTTGGGGTTCAAATCTTTCCAGTAGTTAGGATTTTGATAACAATAGGAATTCGTTTTTAAAAACGGATTTTCCTCAAAAGAGCCCAAATCATGGGGGCAGGCTCCCTTAATTTTTCTGTAACCAAGTTTTTCATGCAATTCGGTCTCACTCTGATTATCATGCAAAGCCTTGTGGGCAATAAAGCTGGTGTTAAATTTGATAATTGTTTTATCTTCAAGATTGATAGAATCCGCGAATTGTTTTATCACCTGCAATTCCAATTCCGGCCAGCCGTAAAGCAGGGCCCAGGAGCTATAGTAACGCACATCAAGCGTCTCATAAAAAGGGTAATCTATACACTCCAGATAGCCGAAACGATTCGTATTTGCCTCCCAGAGAGTGCCTCCATGTGCCAGATAATACAGCTCATTAATCATAAGGGTGATGATTTCGTCAGAGAAAGGTAAATTGCGGACTTTTTCCTGCCAGGCTGCTATTTTTTCGAGAATACTCTCCTTGTCGTGAATAAGTTTTTCCATTAGCAACTGGAGTCGGTTTAGTTCGGGGAAGAATTCGGTATATTTTTTTCTCAAAATCTGATTGTCTGAAAAATACAAAGAAGGAATATCCCAGGCTACAATAAAATCCAGGGTTTTTTGCTGTCCTGGAGCTAAATTAACAGTAAAAGAAACTTGGGTTGAGTTGTTTTGAGAAAGTTTTGTATAAACTTTTTCGGAACAATAGATACCTATAGCGTCCTTCTGTCTGGAAGTTTTTTTATATAACTCGACCCCGTAATCTGTAGTCTGCAGTTTTATAGGGATTTTTGAGGGACAAAGTTTATAAAGAAAAGAATTACCTTTATTAACACGTTCATAATTCCTGTCCAAAATATCCTGCAGATTGAACCGGATTTTTATGGTTACAGGTTTTTTCTCGTTATTTTCCGTAGTTATCTTAAAAAGCCCGGCCGGATAGCTGCTATATTCATAGTCCTCCATAATTACCGGGCTGTACTGCAGCAGGCTGATTTTTATTTTCTGTTCGACCTTTAAGTCCCAGCGTGCCTGAGGATACAACGCAGTATAAACAGCGCTTTGATAGTCTAATTCCTGGAATTTTTTATCAAAACTATAGGAAAAAATGAATGCCGGCTTAATTTTATTATTAAAAACATGTTTTCCCGGCTCCAGATGCAGGCAGTTCCATTTGCCTTCAGGCGATATGCCGATTGTTCCCGTGCCAAAACCGCCGATCGGTACACCATGCGGGAAGGTATTGATCATGGGGAACTCGGCCCTGTGGCCCTTGGGTTTAATGTTTATCCAGTCTTTAACAGGCCTTGACCAGGCAGATTTGCTAATCATATTTTTTATCATACTTTTCATATATTGAATGTGTCATTCTGAGCTTGACGAAGGATAGACACTTTAATTTTATTCATGCTTCGTCAGGCTCAGCATGACATTGCGTTGTTTTTACTTCTAAGCCGCAAGCTTTTATCATTTGTAAATCAGTTTGCACCGGATTACCGCCGGTGGTCAGATAGTTACCTATCATTATTCCGTTGGCACCTGCTGAAAATATTTCAGCTTGCCTGTCCCCCAGGTTTACCTCGCGGCCGCCGATTACACCTATGGTTTTATTCGGCAGAACAAAGCGAAACATGGCGATAATTTTGAGAATATCTACAACTTGGAGCGGCGCGACTTTGCCAAAAACCCTGGTCCCGGGAATGGGGTGCAGAATATTAATGGGGACAGAGTCCACATTCAGCTGCCTCAGCTCCAGAGCAGCTTCCGCACGCTGCCTTGGAGTTTCGCCAATACCGAAAATCACGCCGCTGCACACTTGCAATCCTGCTTCTTTGGCGGACTGTATAGTTTTTATTCTGTCTTCATAAGTATGAGTACTGCACATTTTAGGAAAAAAAGAAGCAGAGGTTTCCAGGTTATGATGATATTTATCAAGTCCTGCTTGTTTGAGTTTTAAGAGTTGAATTTTATCAAGAATACCCAGAGAAGCGGCTCTGGTCAGGCCGCTCATGCAGGTCAGAGTTTCACAAACAACCTTCAACTCTGAATCCTTGAGCAAAGCTTTACCGGAAGTAACTAGCGAAAAACAGTTGGCCTCGTTATTTTTGGCGCTGGCATAGGCCTCCAACAGTTTTTCTTTGGTGAGCAGAGGGTAACTGTTTATTTGCGTTGTATGCTGAGCTGACTGGGCACAATAGCTGCAATCCTCGCTGCATTTGCCGGATTTGGCATTCACGATGCTACAAAGCTGGATTTTGTTGGCAAAATATTTTTGTCTGAGTTGACCTGTATAATTAAAAAGTTCCGGCAGGATAGAATCTGGCAAGGAAAGTATTTCCATGGCATCTGCCAGAGAAAGCTTTTTTTGTTTTAAAGCTTTTGAATAAAGGTTTTTTAAGTTAGCCATAAAAGTTTATTCGTTATGGTTTTAATGCATACTATATGATGTATAATTTAACCATGAAACCGCGTAACATTAAAGTAAGCGAATGGAAAGACTGGAACTGGCAATTAAATAACAGTATTCGTACCCTTGAACAATTTGAAAAATTTACGGGCATCGGTTTGAACAAACAGGAGAAACAAAATTTTCCAAAAGTAGTAAAATCCTACCCTTTTTGCGTTACTCCATATTATTTATCTTTGATAAACAAGCAGGAGTACTCTGCAGACCCGGTTTTCCGGCAGTGCTTTCCCGATATAGCTGAACTAAAAAAACATAGAACAGACGGCCCGGACCCGCTCGCGGAACTTGATTATGTTCCGGTAAAAGGGATTATTCACCGCTATCCGGATAGGGTATTGTTTTATTTCAGCAATCTCTGTCCCGCCAATTGCAGGCATTGTAGCAGAAAAAATAAAATCGGCAAAAAAGAGTTTACTTTAAACGCGGGTGATATTCAAAAAGCCGTGCAATATATTGCCGGAAATAAAACAATCAGAGAAGTGATTTTTTCAGGCGGTGAGCCGCTGGTGCAGGGTGATGATTTGCTGAATAATATTTTCGCTAATATTAGAAAAATAGCGCATGTGGAAATAATCAGAATAGGCTCGCGCATGCCGGTGGTTTTACCCTTCAGGATAACTGACAAACTGCTGAAAATTTTAAAAAAATATAAACCACTATGGTTTAACACTCATTTTAATCATCCGCAGGAGCTGACCGAAAACGCGGCAAATGCCCTGGCCATGCTGGCTGATGCCGGAATTCCTTTGGGTAACCAGACAGTGCTTCTTAAAGGAATAAATGACGACAGCCGGACAATTTCCGAACTGAACAGAAAGCTTATTAAAAACAGGGTAAGACCTTATTATTTATATCAATGCGACATGACCAGCGGAACAAACCATTTCAGAACACCCTTAAAGACAGGCCGTCAGATAGTTCGACAGTTGGCAGTCGAAGTGTCGGGCTTGGCCATTCCAGATTTCGTAATAGATACAAAAGAGGGTAAAATCCGCTATAATAATTAGTGATGTCAGCCGCAGAAGAGGGGTCTGTTTTTTATCCATTAACTTTTATCCAACGAGATATTTGGAATACACAACAGTTTTACCGCGATGAACCATTATGGAACCTGGGGGGATATATAAAAATTTTTGGTTCACTCCAGTTGGAAAAATTTCAACAAATGGTAAATATCCTTATTGATGATAACGATATTTTAAGGTCAGTTTTTGTAACAGATAATCAAACTCCCTATCTGAAAATAAATACCGCTGTTAATTATCAATTGCCGGTCAGGGATTTCAGAGCAGAACAGAATCCCCAGGAAGCAGCCATCAGCTGGATGAAACAGCAGATGCTAATTTCTTTTGATGTCAGCAAGTTCCCTTTATTTGAATATGTTCTTCTGCAAATAACAGACAATGAAACATATTGGTTTCACAAATATCATCACTTGATTATGGATGGCTACGGAGAATATCTGATTATGACCCAGGCCGGCAGGATTTATAACTGTCTGCTTGAGGGAAAAGAGTATCAAGTGCAGCGGTTATCCTACACAGCTTATGTTCAGGATGAACAGAAATATCTGAGCTCACTTCAATATAACCAGGATAAAGAGTATTGGAAAATCAGGTTTGCCGAACTTCCTGACAACCTCTTTGCCCGTAAACGTCGGGAAATAAAAGACAGATCGTCGCTGAAAAGTGGTATGCGTAATATGTATATAAGCAGGGCCGTTTTACAAAAGTTAAAAGAACTGGCAACTCAACAAAATGTCTCTCTGGCTCATATTTTTTATAGTATTTTTTTAACTTATTTTCAAAAAATCGCAGATGTCAAACAGTTTGTTGCCGGCTTACCGATCCTGAACAGAAAAAATGCCGCAAGTAAAAAAACTGTGGGGCCTATGTTCGGCATTGTTCCTTTGAAGGTAGAAGTTCAGCAGGATATGCTATTTACAGATTTTGTGCAGCAACTGAAAAAAGATTTGCTTCAGGATTATCGTCATCACAGGTTTCCGGTTAGCGGTATTATTGACAGAAGCTTTACGGAGCAGGTCCTGCGGCCTTTTTACCAGGTTTTTTTGGGATATGAACCTTTCAGCTATGAGCAGGTAACATTTAGCGGGCAGAAAACCGACGGAGATGTATTTACCAACAGTTCCGAGTGGCATGATTTGAAAATCGTAATCCGTGATTTGTTTGATGCGCAGGATATAAAAATCGAGCTGGTTTATAACTATGAGTTTTTTTCCGATAAAGACATGGAAATTATGGAGCAAAGCCTGGCCACACTGATTGAGGATATTCTTGCCGGACCTTCAAAGCCTATTAAAGATTTTAATTTGGTCCCGGAGCAGGAAAAACAGAAGTTGCTTAAGGAATTTAACCGGCAGTACGCCTTTACAAATGAAAATCAAACAGTCCCTGACCTTATAGAAAGTCAGGTCCGCAGTAATCCCGGCAATATAGTTCTGATCTGCCGGGAAAAAGAGTTTACCTATGAGGAAATTTATACCAGAGCACTGGAAATGTCCTGCGCTTTGCGTGAAGAACATCATGTTCGGCCCAATCAAATTGTCGCTGTTTGTTGCCAAAGGTCAGAAAGACTGGTTGAAACATTACTGGGAGTGTGGCTGGCAGGAGCCGGGTTTTTGGTCGTAGCAACAGATCTTCCACTAGAACGGATAAAGAAGATGCTGGGAACTAGCGGATGTAAATTGTTGCTCACTGACCATCAAGAAACAATTGGCCTGGAAGGCCATGAAACAAAAATTGTTTCCATAGATAAGCTGATTTATAATAATAATATCGCACTTAAAAATTCGGGCATACGCCATTTGGCTTATGAAATTTTTACTTCAGGTTCTACCGGCGAACCAAAAGGTGTAATGGTCAGCCATGAAAACCTGATGAGCTTTGTCGGGGCTATGCAGGAACGAATAGCCTTGCGAAAAAACCAAACAATACTCGCAGTATCCTCAGTGGCATTTGATATTTTTTTTATAGAAACCCTGATTGCGTTGGCTCTTGGTCTTAAAGTGGTAATGGCTGACGACGAGGAGGTAAAAGACCCTGAGCTTTTGAAGCAACTTCTGCTGAAACAGAAAATAGATGTTTTGCAGCTTACACCTTCCAGACTAAAGTGGTTTTTGGCCAACACCACTAAATCAGAATGGCTTTCAGGGATAAAAACTATGCTCGTCGGTGCTGAAACGCTTAATGAAGACCTGTTCAGACTTTTGACAACAAATTGCAAAGGGAACATTTATTATTTGTATGGCACTACGGAAACAACCATCTGGTCAACCGTCAAAAAGCTTGAACCGGCAGAAACGTTAACAGTCGGAAGGCCTTTGTCAAATACCAGAATTTATATCTTGAATAAATTTTTGCAGCTTTGTCCCTGGGGTATAAGCGGAGAAATCTATATCGGGGGAGACTGTGTGTCCGCCGGATACGCCGGAGCAGCCGGTCTTACCAGGCAAAGTTTTATTGATGACCCCTTTAATCCGGGCTGGAAAATGTATAAGACCGGAGATATAGGCCGCTGGCTGGAAAATGGAGAACTGGAATTTATTGGCCGCAAAGATGATCAGGTTAAAATCCGGGGTCATCGGGTGGAATGCGCGGAAGTGGAGAAAGCCATATTGAATTTTCCAGGCATTACAACAGCAGCTGTTCTGGCGAAGGAAGATAACCAGGGCAACAGTAATCTTTTTGCCTGGTTGGCAGGAGTGGACAAGAGCGCTTTATTTGGGCTGCAGGCTTTTTTGAAACAATTACTTCCGGAGTATATGTTGCCCTCCTGTTTTGTTTTGCTAAAAGAATTTCCACTTACAACCGGAGGCAAACTGGACAAACAAGCCTTAAAAAAACTACAAGTTGAACCGGTGAGGTTTCAGACGTTCGTCAGTCCCGAGAATGATTTGGAAGAAAAGCTTTTGGAGGTCTGGCAAACAGTCCTGCCCAGACAAAACATAAGTGTGTCGGACAACTTTTTTTCTATCGGTGGAGATTCTATTAATGTATTTGCGCTGGTTTTAAAAATAGAGAAGGTTTTTGGCATAGCTTTAAGTATCAGGGATATTTTTGAAAGACAGAGCATCAGAGAAACAGCCATTCTCATCAAAGAGAAAAAAAATAGCCGCAAAACAGAGCCGATTGAGCCGGCCACTATCAAAGACCTGTATGCCTTAGCCGCCATACAAAAACAGATATTTTTGCTGCAACAAAAGAGCGGCGCAAGTTGGCACTATAATATCGCGGCTATTTTTCTGATTACCGGACAACTGGATTTGCCGAAGCTGGAAAAAACCCTGCAAATTATGGTAAACAGGCATGAAAATTTCAGGTCAGCAATAGTTCTGCAAGACGGACAGCCCTTGCTGCGGATTTTTGATTCTCTCAACCCTACCTTGAAAGTCATGGATTTTAAGGACCAGGAGCAGATATTACAGCATATAGAGGCTTTGGATATTTTTACTCCGCAGTTATTTACCGTTCAGGTGTTTAAGAAATCCGACCTTGAGCATTATCTTTTGCTTAACATACATCACATTATTGCAGACGGGCTTTCTGTGGAAATTTTCATGAAAGAATGGTTGCAACTTTATGAGGGAAAGGTACTTCCTGTTTTGAGCCTGCAATATAAGGATTTTGTTTGCTGGCAGGAGAGCAGGTTGCGTGAAAGAAAATGGGAAAAACAAAAAGCTTACTGGCTGAAAACATTACAAGGGGAACTGCCGGTTTTACAATTACCTACAGATGAGCCCAGACCGGTAACACAGGACCACGAAGGGGAACGTATTTATTTTTCCTTGAGCAGAGAAACAAGCGAACAGTTGAAAAATCTGGCTGAACAACAAAAAGTCACTTTATATAATTTGCTTTTGGCTGCATATTTTATGCTGCTGTACCGTTATACCGGGCAACAAGACCTGATTGTGGGCCTGAATGCCTCAGGCAGGACAGAAGAAGGCCTGCAGAATATGGTAGGAGTTTTTAATAATATTCTGCCGTTAAGAGCTAAACTTAACGGTAGCAAGACTTTTAAAGACCTTTTAGGTGATATAAAAAATGAGGTAACAGCTGCACTGGAAAATCAGGATTATCCCATGGAAGAAGTAGTTCGGGAACTATCGGTACGTCGCGATCGGAGCAGAGATCTGTTATTTGACACCTTGTTCGGCCAGCAGATAGAAAACGTTGTAGATTATGTCGCCGGTGAGCTCAGAGTGTCGGTTGTGCCCAGACAAACCAAAATTATAGCGCATGTGGATGTTGCCATGACGGTTATCAGCACAGATAAAGAGATAGGTTTGTATACAGATTACAGTAAAGCCTTGTTTAAAAAAGAAACAATAGCACGTTTAATAGCACATTACCAAAATATGCTTCGGGAAATAAGCCGTGCTCCTGATTTGGAGATTGCCAAAGTGAATTTTTTAACTGAAGTCGAACAAAATTTGTTTTTTGCGCCAAAAAGCGTGGCCGGATCACATGTTCAGGAGTTAACGATTGTAGATTTATTTGAGGAACAGGCTAAAAGAAATCCTCAGAATGTGGCGGTAATTTTTAATAATCAAATATTAACCTATGCAGAACTTAATGTACGGGCCAATCAGCTGGCGCATTATTTGAGAGAAAAATATCAGGTAAAGCCTGATGAAGTGGTAGGAATTAAGCTGGGCAGGTCGCAAAATCTGGCAATTGCGGTACTGGGAGTGCTCAAAGCCGGAGGCGCTTATTTGCCTTTGGATATTAATTATCACTCACAGCGGCTCATGGCTATGAAAGAACAAAGCGGTTGCAGGGTTGTATTAACAGAAAAGGATATTCTGCACAGCGAATATCCGCTGCATAATACCGAGAAGGTAAACAGACCGCAAGACCTGGCTTATGTGATTTTTACCTCGGGCACAACCGGCCGGCCAAAAGGCGTGATGGTTGAGCATCGTAATCTGGCAGCAATAACTGAGGCATGGAAAGAATTGTATCAGCTTAAAGAAGGACGGGTCAGGTTGCTGCAGTTATCCAGCTTTTCTTTTGATGCTTTTACAGGAGATATGGCCAAAGCCCTGCTTACGGGCGGGCAGCTGATAATCGCCAGTGGCGAAGACAAGTTTGACTTGGCTAAAATATGTGAATATCTGGAAGAATATCAGATAAATATTTTGGAGTCGACACCTTCATACATCAAATTATTAGCGGAATATATGCAACAAAACAATGTAGAAAAAAAATATTTAAAAACAGTGATAATCGGAGGGGAAAGTTGTCCCAAGCCTGTTTTCCAATATTTAAGGAAACAATTGGGAGATTTGCAGCTCGTCAATGGTTATGGAACTACCGAATGCACTGTTGAAAGCTGTATTTATGAGGCTAATGCGGAAACATCGATACAGAGCAAAAATACACCGATTGGCCGACCACTTTCTTTAGCCGAACTTTATATCCTTGATGCTGACCGCAACATTATGCCTGTGGGATGTAGCGGTGAGTTGTATATTGGCGGGGCCGGTGTTTCCAGAGGTTATATCAATGAGCCGCAATTAACCGCCGCGAAATTTGTTCCAAATCCTTTTAAACCGGGCGAGAGATTATACAGGAGCGGAGATTTGGCCAGATATCTGCCTGATGGAAACATTGAATACATTGGCCGAGCGGACGAACAAGTAAAGATCAGAGGTTATAGAATAGAATGTTCGGAAGTAGAAGCGGCATTATTGGCATTGCCCGGAGTAAAAGAAGTCAAAGTGATAGCCAAAAGCACTATAAATGATGCCTCACAATTGGTAGCCTATCTGGTAACCGAGAGGGAAATTGAGAAAAATTTGCTCAAAGAGCAACTGCTGCTAAAGCTTCCTGGTTTTATGATGCCTTCTTTTTTCGTAGGATTAAAAGAAATGCCGCGTAACGTAAACGGCAAAGTTGATGTCAGTGCATTGCCCGAACCGGATTTTTTTAAAGAGATAGACCAATCTGAAGAAATATTCGACGGGTTGGAATTGCAATTAAAGTCAATCTGGCAAGAGGTTTTGCGTATTAAAAAATTTGGTGCTCATGATTCGTTTTTTGAGCTGGGTGGGGATTCGCTGGGTTTACTGACAGTGCTGACTGCATTGCAGAAAAAGCTGAACATTGAGTTGAAATTTTCCGAACTGTTTGAGAAATCTACAATCAGAAAACTGGCAGAACATATCCGCGCAGTTCGCCGGGGTTCGGCCGAGCCTATCAGCCGTAATGCACCCAGAGAAAGTTATCCCTTATCATCAGGCCAGAGGAGAATGTATGTTCTACATAAACTGGCCCAGGACAGTGTCAGCTACAATATTCCCATGGCCCTGAAAATAGAGGGTGAACTGGACAAAGCCATGCTGGGAACGGCTATACAAGCTGTTATTGATAAGCAGGAGCAGTTGCGGGTTGGCTTTGAAATAGTAGACGGGGAATTGGTACAGAAAGTACAGAAAAATATTACTTTCAGATTAGACGAAGCCGATCTTACTGATGAAGCTGAGCTGGCACGGCAAATCAAGCTTTTCATTCAGCCCTTTGACTTGCAAAGCCCGCCGTTATTTCGCGTTAAACTACTACATTATGCAGGAGATAAAAAAATACTACTTGTTGATATGCATCATATAATTTCCGACGGGGTCTCCATTGAAATTTTTATGGAAAATATTTTGGAAGTCTATGAAAATCAGCTGGCTGCCGACTTGAATATTCAATATACGGATTATGTGCTCTGGAGGGAGAAATACAAGCAATCAGAAAAATATAAAGAGCAGGAAAGTTATTGGCTGAACAAGCTGCAGGGCCCTTTGCCGGTTTTAAATATGCCGACGGATTTCCCAAGGCCGGCGCTGCAAAGTTTTGAGGGAGACCGGGTGCAACTGATTATCACGGAGAGTCAACTGCAAGCATTGGAAAAACTGGCCGCAAGCAATGAGGCAACTTTATTTATGGTGCTGTATGCGGCATATATTCTGCTTTTACAACGTTATAGCGGACAGGACGATATCATGGTTGGGCTGGCTGTATCCGGTCGTAATCATCCTGATACAAACTCATTAATAGGTATTTTTGTAAATACGCTTATTATGAGAACAGATTTAAAAGATATTCGGACCTTTGAGGAGTTATTAAAACTGGTTAAAACAAATATTTTGGAGGCATTCGATAATCAGGATTTCCAGATTGAGGATTTGCTGGAAAAGCTGCAGATTAAGAGGGATGTCAGCCGCAATGTTTTGTTTGACACAATGTTTGTATTGCAGAATATGGAAAAACCCGAGTTCAAAAGGGAACATTTAACTTTGCAGAATTATGATCTGGAGCAAAAGACCGCCAAAATTGATTTTACATTTTTCGCTGTGCCTTTGGAAAAGGGTATGAAAGTTGAACTGGAATTTTGTACAAAATTATTTAAAAAAGAAACCATGGAAAGATTTTTGGAACATTATTTGAATATAATTAATAATTTAATTCAATGACTAGAGACATAAACAAACTTGAACTGATAAGCGAAACGGAAAAAAGGAAAATCCTTTTGGAGTTCAATAATACGTCAGAGGCTTTTCCAGAAGACAAAACAATCCAGGAACTGATTGAAGAGCAGGTTTCAAAAAAGCCGGAGCAAATAGCCGTGGATACCGGAATAAACTCTATAACCTATGGCCAGCTAAACAAGAAGGCCAATCAAATGGCCAGGCTTCTTCGGGATAATGGTGTGGGGCGAAATGTTTTGGTCGGTATTTACTTGAAACGTAGTGAGGGAATGATCGTGGCAGTGCTGGCAATATTAAAAGCCGGAGGCGCTTATGTGCCTCTGGACACAAATTTCCCCAAGGCGCGCCTGGAACAACTTGTTCGGTCTGTAAAATATGTGATAACAAGCACTGAACTTGAGCAACAGATTAAGAGTATACAGCAAGAGACAAATGTCATGATTTTTTCTGAAGCTGAAAACTATACTGCTGAAAATTTAGCCATAAACAATTCAGCAGAAGACCTGGCATATGTTATTTTTACTTCCGGAACATCCGGGATACCCAAAGGTGTAACAATGACCCACGGCCCGGCAATAAACGTCATTGACTGGGTGAATAAAACATTTCAAGTAAACAGCGCGGACAAGCTGCTTTTCATAACTTCCCTGAGCTTTGACCTGTCCGTATATGACATATTGGGAATTTTGGCCGCTGGAGCTACAATCCGCCTGGCCAGTGAAGAGGAAATCGGTACACCTAGCCTGATTTTGGAAATTATTAATGATGAACAGATCAGCTTCTGGGATTCGACGCCCGCTACCTTTGCGCAACTGTTGCCATTTATGGAGACAAAAAAGGCACAAAATACTTCTTTGCGTCTGGTATTTCTGAGCGGCGACCGAATACCTTTAACCTTGGCGGACAAGATCAGGGAAGTATTTGTAAATGCTCAGATAATTGCTCTGGGTGGAGCAACAGAAGCAGCAATCTGGTCCAATTACTTCCCCATTAATAATATTGAAAAAGACTGGATCGGTATACCTTATGGCAAACCTATACAAAACGCTCATTATTATATTTTGGATAACGAACTTCATTTGTGCCCGATTGGTGTACCTGGAGATTTATATATCGGTGGTAAATGTCTGGCCAAAGGTTACTGGAATGATTCACAACTAACAACGGAAAAGTTCATCAATAATCCGTATGTTCAGGGAGAAATAATTTATAAAACCGGAGACATGGCCAGATGGTGGCCGGACGGGAATATGGAATTTTTGGGCAGGCAAGACAGCCAGATTAAACTAAGAGGGTATCGCATAGAATGCAAAGACATAGAAAACGCCACTCTGAAACAGGAACAGATTAAAGAAGCGCTGGTAGTAACCGTAAAAAGTAATTTACAGGAAGTCGAGCGGTTATGTTTGTTTGTTGTAACTTCAGCCGATATTGGGGCTGACGAAATCAGGCAGAAGTTGTTATATGAACTTCCTGAATATATGGTGCCGGCCAAGATCGTCGTCCTAGAAAAAATACCGCTTACTCTGACAGGTAAAATTGACAGACAGTTTCTGGAAAAAATGGCCATAGAATATGATTCTGTAAAAGCAGTCGGATATAAACCACCCCAGACGGAAACCGAACAAATTTTGGCAAATATCTGGCAGCAAGTATTTACCAGGGAAAAAGTAGGAATAAACGATGATTTTTTTGAGCTGGGAGGTGACTCACTGAACGGTATCAGGATTATAGCCAAAATGGAAGAAAAGGGGCTGTATTGTAATTTGGCAGACATTTATTATTACCGCAATATCAGGCTTCTATCTGATTATTTGACTAGCATCAACCCTTCTTCTAAATCGAAAAACAAGGTTGAAATCAAAATTAAAGACCAAATGGAAAGTGTCCCGCAAATCCTGGCATCGATCAGAGCTCAAGAAACCGAGTATTTTAACAGTATTATCAGCGGAAATGTTGTAAAAGAATATTCCAATCCAGTTTTGCCGATGTTATTAAAAGATCATATTCGACAGATGTACTGGGCATCATTTATATTATTTAAAGATAATTTTAATGTTAATTTGTTAAAAAAGGCTTTGCTTAGGCTCTTGAAAGAACAGGGCTTGCTGCGGTGTGTTTTGATCAATGAAAATGAGTTTTGCGGTTGGCGGGAATTTGAAACCCCGGAAAATATTTCTATTCCTTATATTGATTTGTCTATGTATGGAGAGGACACTATTGCGGATTTTTTGAAAAACGTACTTTCCACCTATTATCAAAAAAATGACCGTTTTAAGAATTTTCCATTCCGTGTTCTGCTTTTAAAGGCTAATTCGCGTGAGACCTATTTGATATATTTGCTGAGCGAAGCCATTGATGACCAGTATGGGGAAGATATTGTACGACATAGTATTTTAAATGATTACTATGCAGTCTCCCCTAAAAACATATCAACTTTAATAAAAGGTTATGATGAGTATTTCCAGATTTTGAAATATGGGCCACGGGGCATTTCCAGTGAAGATATCAGCAAAAAATTTGAGCTGCAAAAAATGGCTGAGGCCTCGGAACAGCTCAGAAAAAATGTACAGCAAAAAATATTAGACGGCCAGTCCCGCTTTTTGTTTGACATAACCCTGCCAGCTATGTTTGATGGCGATAAATGGGAGACAGGAATTAGTTTGCTACAGCAGTTTTGCCAAAAGTATGTAAATATTTCCAATCTGCCGGTCTGGATACTACATGACTGCCGTAATTTCCAAGATGGCTCCTTTTTAAATACAGTCGGTGGGGATTTCATTGATTATGTTCCGGCAGTATTAAATCTGGATCAAAAAACTGCCCGTGAGCAGGCAAACTATTTTAAACAGCAACTTGATCTGGCCAGCGCTTATCAGTTAAATTTTTTCCATCTGTTTATGAATGATAATTTTTCAGAAAAATTTGGAGGAGTACGCAAGTTACTGCAGAGCTGCATAGGTGATGTGAATAGCTCAAGATCAATATTTTTGTACCGTTTTAACGCACATTTTGATGACATAAAAAGTTATGAGGTTATAGATCAGCATCAATATTTTGATATTAATCAGTATCCGGATTACCTGACCCGTTATGGCAGAGGATTTTATTTTTACATAAACTTCAGACAGAATATAATTCATTTGGAATTGCATGTTCCATTTCAGATAGAGGAACAGGCGCTGAGGGCCTTTTTTACAGATGCAGTTGAAAAATTGCAGGAGCATTCAAAACCATGACCGGACTGAGCGACATTTCCATACTGACACCTGAAGAAAAAAAGAGAATACTGGAAGATTTCAACAAAGAAACAATAGGCTTTCGGGAAGAGAAAACTCTGGCTCAAATTTTTATCGAACAGGTACAAAAAGCTCCCGAAGCAACCGCCTTAATAGTACAGGGCCATATTTACAGTTATCAGGAACTTAACCGGCAAGCGAATCGTCTGGCTCATTTACTTATCAAACAAGGTGTTACGTCAGGTTCAATTGTGCCGCTACTAATGGATTACAGTTTGGAAATGATTGTCGCTGTTCTCGCTGTCTGGAAAGCCGGCGGTGCTTATTTGCCAGTGGACATCAACTTTCCAGAAAAAAGAATCACACAGATGCTGCGGCAAAGCAAATGTCAGGTTGTTATTTTGCAGGACAAAAAGTTATATAACAACGAAGTTTTTGAGGGCTTTAATTTTATTGAGGTTAAGGAAAGCGATACTCTGACTGCCTCAGATCTTGAAAGCAGAAGTAAAAGCACAGATTTGGCTTATGTAATCTTCACTTCAGGATCAACAGGAGAGCCCAAAGGCGTAATGCTCGAACATAGAGGCGTTGTAAGCGTCCTGGAGGTTTGGAAAAATATTTATGAGCTGGAGAAAATCCCGGCTATAATTTTACAGTTTTCTGCTTTTGCCCACGATGTGTTTACCGGCAATTTGGCAAAAACTATTCTTTGCGGAGGCACGCTGGTGCTCTGTACCTCCGAAGAACGACATAATTACGCCTTTATGTACAAGGCTTTTTCAGAGGCCCGGGTAAATATGCTGGATGCCACTCCGGCGCTGATAACAAATTTTCTGGACTACATCAGGGATAATCTGCTCACGGATGATAGCCTCAAATGGATAATCATGGGCTCGGATATTTGCCCGCCGGAAGATTTTTTCAAAACAGTTAAGCACTATCAGGGAAAAGCCCGGGTCTTCAATAGTTATGGGGTTACCGAAGCTACAATTTACAGTTCACATTATGAGGGTTCATTAAAAGATGACAAGTCGGCAAATATTCCGATCGGCAAACCGTTCCCCAATCAGCAGTTTTATATATTAGGCCAGGATTTGCAGATAATACCTATCGGAGCAGGAGGCGACCTCTATATTGGCGGAACAGGTTTAGCCCGCGGATATCTGGAAAATGAAGCGCTGACCGTGGAAAAGTTCAAGGACAATCCGTTCAAAACCGGACAAAGGCTATATAAAACCGGGGATAAAGCCAGATGGACTTCTGAGGGCGTGGTGGAATTTTTGGGTCGGGATGATTTTCAGATAAAGCTGTTGGGATACAGAGTGGAATGTTCGGAAATTGAAAATTACCTGCTGAAATATCCTGAAATTAAAAAAGTTTGTGTTTTGCCCGCTACTGATAAGAAAACCTTAAAAGCCTTTTACGTGGCAGAAAATGAACTAAGCCGGGAAGAACTGAAACAGTTTTTGCAGGGATATTTGCCGGCCTATATGTTGCCTAAGATTTTTATCAGAATTGAGCAACTACCGTTAAACACTAATGGTAAGGTAGACAGGCAGGCATTAATGAAAACAAGTGAGTTGATTGAAGCTGACAATCAAAAAATAATTACTCAGCCTGAAAACGAATTTCAGCAGAAAATTCTGGATATCTGGAAACAGGTTATTAAAAAACAGAATATCGGAATAGACGATGATTTTTTTGACCTGGGCGGGGATTCGATGGATGCCATAAATCTTATTTCCCGCCTGGAAAAGTTGGAACTGAAATGCACCATTACGGATATTTATCAGTATAAGAAAATTAAAGATTTTGCTGATTATTTTCAAAGGAAGAACAAACACAATATCCCGACATTAACTTCAGATACAAGCACTGCTTCATTGCTGCTGCAACCTGATGATCGTCTGCTAAACGAATTGCAGAACTTGCGTGAACAGGAAATAAATTTTTATAACAAACTGCTTCAAGGCGGGACGGGAAATGTTTATCCATTTTCCTTTTTTTACGTCTTTGACGGTGATTTTTTTGAGCGTACTTATTTTGTACAGTATCTGATTTTTAACGAAGAAGTGGATAAGCCCAGATTAAATCAGGCAGTTAATAATCTATTTGTTTCCCAGCCGTTACTTAGAAGTATTCTCGTAAATGAAGACGGGAGATTTTTCAAACAGGAATATAATCCGGTGCAGGACCTGCAAATTCCCGGCCTTGATTTATCCGGCTATGAACCGGCCTTGACTTCCGGATTTTTATATCAGGTACTTCCGGCTTATTATACCAAACAGGACCGCTTGAGGGTTTTCCCGTTCCGGATTTTGCTGGTAAGAATAAAAGCCGAAGAATACTGGCTGATTTTTTTAATGGATGAATCAATCCATGATACCTATGGGGAGGATATAATTAAAAAAGAAATCCTTGATGTTTATAATAATATCCAAAAAGTTACAACAAAACGCAAATCTTATCAGGATTTTATTCTGGAAAAAACAAGCGGTTACAGGAAATTAACTCCCATTCAGATAATGGAATATTTTGAGCTGGAAAAGATATCGGAAGCTATAAAAGAGTTTAATGTAATGCTTAACCGGCAGGTAAAAAAAGAAGCAGGCAGCTATCGGTTTTTGCTGAATGACACATTGCCGGAGAAATTTAATTTGTGGGAGAAATCTGTTATTGCGCTTTTCAAATTCTGTAAAAAATTTATGCCTGTTAACAAACTGCCCCTGCTGGTTGTGCATGATTGCAGGGCTTATGATTATGAGGCTTACAGCCAAACTATCGGCGGATTTACAGACTCGGTTCCCGTGCTTTTGGACCTGACCGAGGATGATCCGGAAATAGTAATTACGAAGCTGAAACAACAGTTAAAGCTGGCCTCAGAATACAAAATCCATTTTGAAACACTGCTTTTTAATCCGGATATTCCGAATGAATATAAACAGCTGCAGGGCCTTTTAAAACAGGGTGTGGGAGATATTACCAAAACGCAGTCGCTTTTTCTTTTTCATTATTACGGTCATTACAGCGAGGTGACGAATTTTGAACTTAATCAGGACAAAACAAACAGCATACCGCGCTGGTTA
>JAQURL010000054.1 GCA_028715625.1 Candidatus Margulisiibacteriota bacterium
CTGTAGTTAACAATGCTATCAACGGGTTCAATTTAAATGGCTTTTTGGATTTCCCAAATAATGATTATCGACTGACAAAAAACGCTGTTGTTATCAATGCCGGGAATAACGCCATATGGGACTATGCCTCCACTATGAATTTTGGATATGGTACTATTACTCAGGATATTGCGGGAATGCCTCGTATCACAGGAAGTGCAATAGATTTAGGTGCTTATGAATATCAGGGTGCTTCTTCCGGATCAACCGGTGATACCCAATCTTCAGGAAACATTATTATCAAAGGTCTGATAACCGATTTTAATTTCCATCCTGTCCCTTACGCTCTAGTCGGGCTGATTAACAGCAAGGTAGCCACAATGAGCAATCCTGCTCAATTATTAACAAGCTATAACACGATTTCAACAATTAACGGAACCTTTACGCTTTCGCTTCCGCAGGAAATTACACTTTCTTCAGTAGCCCTTATTTTTGCCAAAAACAGTGTGGCCGGTCCTTACATCGATCAGCTGTTCGGGTCACATATAAATACAACTCAGGATTATATTTATACGATAGCTGTTGTTAATGTTCAGCCTACAATTAATGTAATAGGTACTGTAAATATGTTACTTAAAGAATACCAGCAGACGGTACAGGTGGTTTCGGCAGGCATCCCGGTGACAGGAGATTTTATTCTGAATGTTTCTCCTCAGCAGGTAAGTATAACAACCCCTGATCTTGTGACTCAGTTAATGTACGGAGATGTTATCAACGCAACCGGACCGGTAATAACTTTTAGTGTCGCCGCGGCAACTCCTTATTATGAAATAAATTTGTATGAACATGTTTTTAATGGTCCCG
Source organism: Candidatus Margulisiibacteriota bacterium (assembly GCA_028715625.1). Classification (NCBI taxonomy): domain Bacteria; kingdom Bacillati; phylum Candidatus Margulisiibacteriota; species Candidatus Margulisiibacteriota bacterium. The sequence goes on from JAQURL010000054.1 coordinate 844, forward strand.
GATACAATTCCGTAAACGCGGTTACCGGGACACATAATGTAACCCTTCTGCTCGATTCGCTTACAGCTAATAATACTACTGTAACACTGGACCTGACCATCACAAACAATGGAGGACCTTCTCCCAATAATTATGTTGCCCAAAACTTACAATCGCATATTTACTATAATACTTTACAAGAGGCTTTGAATGCTGCTTCTCCTAATGCCATTATTCAAATTGTTACTTCCAGCATTCTGGAACATGACGTGATTTGGCCGGACAAGGATGATATTTCGATTGTAGGCGCACCTTCATATAATGTTACCTGGATGGTGGGAACAGCCGGACAGCGGCATCTGATGCAAAACAATGCCCGCCACTGGATGCTTAAAGGTATTCAGTTTACTTATGGCCGCGGCGATTTCGGCGGAGTTATACAGATATCTACCGACAGCGTTTCCGAAAGGCTCACGATCGACAGTTGTACTTTTCAATTCCCCTCTGCCAATTATGGCGGTGTTGCATACACCTCGGGCCCCAAGAGCCAAATTGTGGTATTAAATTCAACTTTTAATTATTGTTTGGCCGGTATGGGCGGAGCGTTTTATCAGGGAAATATAACTGTAAAAAACTCAGTATTTAATCATAGCGGTTATTTTATGGGCGCGCCTAATCCTTCAACTGCGTATGGCGGTTTGATGGCGGCAGATACAGCCCAGGGGTTTATTAAAATGTATGATTCGCAAATTATTAATAACGGCAGCGCCGGTGGCAGCGGCGGAATCGGCGGTCATGGCGGTGTTTTTTATTTGACAACTGTAGAATTAACCAATTGTGTCGTAACTGGTAGCAGAGCATGGTTCGGTGGAGTTTTCGACAATTGCGATGATGTAACTCTCAATGGCACAAGCATAATCGGAAGCGAGGTTAGCCAGGGTGGAGGCGTTTCCTGGTTAAGCCCGATGGTTGCTATCAATTCGATTTTCTCCAATAATCAGGATACCGGGGGTCAACCGAGCGGAATTTTTACCAATGCCGCGGACACCCTGATAAACTGTCTGGTGGTTACCAATAGTTCCTCCAAAGCTATCTGGGTAAACAATAAACATCTTCTTTTAAATACAACTGTTGCCCAGAACTTCGGACCTATTTACGAGGCAAGCGGAGTTGCCAGTTTTTACGCCAAAAACAGTATTCTGGCCGGCGACTTTGACGCGGCAACGGCAAGCACAAACTATTCTACAGTAACTTTTAACAATTCTATTTTTACCGATTCTTCCATACCCATACAGATTTGCGTAACCAATAATGTTTCCGGGTTTTTTCTTAGTGATTTCAAATCCGATTATTCGATAGTCAGTTCCAGTGTAGCCATTGGAGCAGGCTCAATCAGTCTTTGGAATTCAGCCTCGCTGAATGTAACCACTGATATCGCCGGTAATCCCAGAATAGTCAGTAATTCCATAGACATCGGCGCCTACGAATATACAGGCCCGGTTTATGTCGCTTCATTAAATCCGGCAATGATAACACTGAATATAAGTGACGGTTCGCTGCCTATAGCTGCTGCAATAGTGCAGGTTAAGACCTATAAGATAAGAAATGACGGCGGCAGCGATTTTGTAGCTACCATGAATTTGATCGCCGATATTAACGGGTTAGTAGCCTTTAATACAAATATTACCGGTAATTATTTTGTCGAGACCATCACAACATCCAAAAATTATGTAGGCAAGATGAAGGAATATGTAATTACTTCAGCCAGAAATATCAGCGAAACTGTTACCTTACTGGCTGCGCCTTTTACAATCAGCGGTAAAGCTTATAATGAATATGCTGTTGCGGTAAGTGGAGTTTTGGTTTACGCCATACCCGAGGCTTATGCGAATGATATTTTTAACTGGTATTCAACTCCTTCGGCTACAGATTCATCTTTTTATGATGTAAATGAGGCCGTGACTAACATTAACGGAATTTATAACTTGCAGGTTTGTTCGCTGAACTGGGGAATATATACGGATTCAAGTAATGGACCTCCGTTACCCATCCGGCCATCTATTAATATTCAGGGCGATTATAGTGGATTGAACTTTATGGTGAATACCAACCCCAGTATTAATGGAACAATTGTTAAAATTAAAGTTTCCAACGAAACAGATGCGGTTGTGCAAAATGTACGATTGGAATATTACATGTACAGCATTGCCACAAATAATAATAACCAATTAATAACCAGTAATGCCAAAAATACCGGAGCAGACGGAATAGTTTCCTTTAATGTCTTCGCTGCCGGTAATTACTTTATCAAAATGTTTTTGCTTTATGACGGTTATGTAAGCAAAACAAAATATATTGTAGTGGATAGTGATAGGATGATAAGCCACTCTGTTACAGTTACTCCCGCACCATACAGTATCAGCGGAAGAATTATCAATGATGTTGGTGCCGGCCAGCAGGGTATTGAAGTAATGTCCGCTCCGACTCATGCTGTTCAGGCTATTATTGATTGGTATGCTGATCCGAACAAAAAAGATACCGGCTATTTTAATTTTGCCGGAGCCAAGACCGGTTTCGACGGTTCCTATAGTCTGGCAGTGAATGCCAATGACTGGTGGGTACTCTGTTCCGTAACCGATAACGCTTCACCGATCACTATCAATACATTTGTTACTGTCCCGCCTTCGGTAAATTTGGGCGATTTGGTGCTGGACAGTAATCCCGGCGAAAATTCGCTGAGTTTAAAAATTGGAGTTCAAAACAATGCCGGACAACCAATAGCAGGAGCAAAAGCCAGTTTCCGGCTTATGCGTGCGACAAATTACGGCAGCACGTTTATTAATTACTATTATAAGAACGTCGACCAAAATGGTCTGGTCACCTTTAATTTGTCCTTAACCGGCAACTATCAGATTGAGTTTATTTGTACATCGGAAAATTATCAGGGCAAATTTAAAGATTTTGTGATTACCGGAGACAGAATGGTCAGCGAGTCTATAACTCTTACCGCCGCGCCTTATGCAGTTACCGGAAGAATAATTGACAATTTGGGTTCTGCGCTTGTCAGCGCGGATGTCTACGGATTGCCGTCAGCGAACTATGCTACTATTATGGGCTGGTTCAATATAACCGGTAACAAGAGCGATCTGCCCTATTACGATTGTCTGGCCGGCGCGTCAGATATGAACGGTTCCTATAAATTAATGGGCGATACAGGCTCCTGGACAATAATGGTAGCGGCAACGACCAATGATTACCCCAGAGTTATTTGCAATCTGGATGTGCCGCCTTCACAAAATCTGGGCACGTATGTGTATGATAATGATCCGTCATCAAACAGGGTAGTTATCAGGCTTAATGTTAAAAACGAAAATAATAATTCTTTAGCCGGTGAAGTTTTACACGTATCTTTTCAAAAAATGTATTCCAATGACTCTTTTGTCTGGTTCCAGGTTACATCAGATGTTTCCGGACGCGTAACTATAGACTTCTCAAGCACTATTAATTATGTAGTACAGATAGAGACTTCGCACAAAGATTATTTAAAAGAGTTAATGGCATATACAATCACCAGAGACAGGTTCGTTTCCACTGATATTTTTGTTAAGTCAGCACCATTTTCTATTAGCGGTAAAATTACAGATGAATATAATAATCCGACTGCCAATGTAGACATTACCGCTCTGGTCGACTCGCAATTTGATTATGTTGCTTCCTGGGCCAGGAAGCAGAATTCTCCGACCGGAAATGATGTGGATTTTACATTTGGTACGACTACAACTGATATAAGCGGCAATTATTCTCTGAAAGTTCCAACCGGCAGCTGGGCTGTTTTAGTTCAACCGAAAAGTAGTTCAGCCGGAATATTGGTAATATCCAGATCCGTAAATACGCCGCCAAATGTATCCGGTCTAAACTTTCAAATGGCCAATTTTGTTACGGTTAATATCACAGGTATTGTTATCAACAGATCAAATACACCTGTTAATCATGTATTAGTCGGTTTAATGAAGAACCAGACAGGTATAACCATAAACAGCATCGAGTCTGTAATATCAAATATCAGGTCATCAACCGGTGGTTCAGGAACCGGCACTTTTAGCCTGTCCTTTAAATGGGTTACAAATAATGAGTTCAACCTGATGGCCAACAAAGGCAAGAGGACCCAGCAAATAGTTGGGGATATTGAAGGCGGGACCATTACCGATACCGATGAATATATGAATACAATTTTAAGGATAAGCCCCGCTCAGATCAGTACAAATATAAATATTACTCTTACTATAGTGGAAGTGACCGCGACATTATCCGGTATCATTACCTCCGAAGATATTATTGTTACCCGCCCGCTGACTATAACCGCCAGGACCAATTTCGGCGTGACCAATAACTATATTCTGGACAGTATGTTATCCAACATGGTTATAGATACTGGAAATTATGAATTAGCCCTGGCCACAGGCAATTACAATATGGAAGTATATCAGACGTTTAGACTCGGGCCGGATAGTTATAAAGACAGTATTTATAACAGGGCAATAAATTTAACATCAACCGGTGTTACTACCTATAATATTTATATAACTACGCCGAATACAGCCCCGAACTTAACTATCAATTCCACGTTTTATGTGTCGGAAAATCAGTTATTAACAATCACCATGAGTGTGCTGGATATAGACGGAGATGTCATCCGGGTAACCCAGTACCCCTGGGCCTGGGACACGACACAAAACTATAAAGTTACAGGTAACGGGTCATTCACTTATACCTTCCAGACCAACTACGATCACTCCGGAACATATAATCTGACCTTTGTAGCGTCTGACGGCAGACCGAATGGACAGACCACACAAACGGTTACAGTAATCATCAATGAAATTAATAATTATCCTCAGTTCGCTTTTCTGACCAATAATTTTGTGATCTCGGAAAATCAGATGCTGACCTTTAATCTGAGCATTACCGATACCGGCGATTCCTTCGATTTATATATCAGCGGACTGCCTTCAGGCGCTACTTATAATCTGGGTAGCAGTTTATTCAGCTGGCTGCCGGATAAAACTCAATCCGGTATATACACGATTACCTTTACCGCTGTAGATACTTTCAGTGCGACAGTTAACAGAGTATTTTCTATCGCCGTAAATGATATCAACGGTTTGTCCATACTCAGCTATACCTTCAAGGTCCCGACCAACAGTAATTTGATGATGCTGGGGTTACCCATTGGAGATATTACCCGGAATATGAACCTGGTTTACTGGGATCACAATCTCTATGATTATGTGACAATAACCGGTAATATTGTTAAACCCGGACAGGCTGTATGGGCTAAAGTTACCGAAGATATTTTTATTGATTTATCTACCAAAAACTTTATTGTCGGTAATAAGTCGGTTTCCCTTAATAGGGGCTGGAACCAGCTGGCCAACCCTCAGGTAACAACCGTAAACTGGGATAATCTGGTAATTTCTTATAATAATGAGACCTATTCACCGATTGCGGCTGTCAGCTACAATTTAATTTACATGGGAGCTTACCTCTTCAATGGGACTGGGTACGAAGAAGCAGGTAACTTATGTCTTCCCTGGAAAGGTTATTGGGTTGCTGCAGTCAAACCGTTAGATATTATTTTCCCAAGCAAGAATGTTTCAATAAATGTTAATTATGTAGCCAGGTTATCTGCCGCTTCTCAGGAATTGGTCCTGGGTATAAAAGTTTTAAATACCGCGCAGGCCCAGGATTCTATAACCCTGGTCGGTAATGATCAGAACGGCAAATTTGTAGATAATCTTTCACTGCCGCCTTTTGAAACTAAAAAACTTAATATACAGGCCCAAAAAGACGGTCTGAATCTGATGACATGTCATCAGGATTTTAATAAAGATAAAATGGAATGGAATATAAGAGTTGAAAATCAAGACGCGGGCAATTTGGTCCTAAATCTTAAGGAACTGGTTAACAAGACTACTGAGAAATACCTGTATTATCTGGTTGATGTAAAGAATAACAGAACAATAATGTTTGTTGACGGACAGGCCACGGTTTACGCGAACGGTACAGTGAATGATTATAAAATTCAGGCAATAAATATTCTGTCTGTCGGCGCCATATCTAGCCTGATCAATTATCCGAACCCGTTTAATCCCAATGTGGGTGAGAGCGCTAAAATAGAATATGTGTCCAGTCTTAGCGGCACTGTTATCGCTAAGGTAAGAATATATTCAATACTGGGCAAAAAACTGAGGACTTTAGATAAAACAGGTACAGCATCTGACTCTTTGGTCTGGGACGGCAAGGATGAAAACGGCTACATGATGCCCAATGACCTGTATTTTTATATATTAACTTTGACGGATACCAGTGGAAATGAAATCAAGGCAAAAGGTAAAATGGTATTATGGAAAAAATAATTAAAAAAGCACTAGTTTTTCTATCTCTGGCTATTATATTTGCAGTCATAACCGGATGCACCGGTGAGCCCCTTACGAACACAGATATGATAACAATTCAGGGAACTTACAAATTGCCACAAGTAGCAAACGGTTCCTGGAACGGAATAGTGGTAAATATTACCGGGCCGGAAAGTTTCTCCCCAATAACTACTCTGGGAGACGGCAAGTTTACGGTAAATGTAAAGACCAACGGAGTATACACTATTGTTGCCACGAAATCCGGCTATATGAATGAAACCAGAGAAATTGCCGTAAATGTTAATACGTCCAAACTTTATGATCTGGGAAATATTACTTTAATTAATAGCAATCCGCCGCCTACGCCGAATATAAACTGAAGGGAAAAATGAAAAAGATATTAAAATTATTAGTGATCGTGAGCCTCATCGGAATAGTAAACTATGCCGGTTTTTTTCTGGATAACGGTATAGGACTAAAGGGTATGCAGCTTGGCGGGGCTTATACCGCTGACCCTATGAGCGGAGAAGCGCTTTACTGGAATGTAGCCAATCTGGTCAATGTGAAAGACAGTGAATTTTATGTTTCTTATGCTCAGAAATTTTCCGATCTTACCAACTATTCTTTTATTTATAACACCAAACTTTCAGCTGACAGCGCATTGGGTGTGGCTTATTACCGGGTTGGTGTGGACAATAACGATGTGCGCGATTCAAGCGGATCGAAAACGGGTAGTTTTCAGTATGTTAATGAAGCTTATTTTATTGGTTATTCCAAAGCTTTGTCCGATTCAAGCAGTTGCGGACTGACTGTGAAATCCGTTTCTCAAAAAGCGGTAGACCAGGCATCCTATATTTCTCTGGACCTGGCTTACAGAATGCAACTTCTGAAGAATCTGTCTTTAGGACTGGTTGCGCAGGATATATATAATAATGGCAACCCGGCTGATATAAAACCTATATACAGAGCAGGTCTTTCTACACAACTTTTTGATTGTGTCTTTAGCGCCGACTATATGTACCATTCTTTATTCAGCACGGGATATTACAAGTTTGGGGTAGGTTATGTAGGACTTCCTTTTGTGGAAATTAAAGCAGGATACAGCGATTATGATAAAAATTTTTATGCAGGGCTTTCCACCAGCTTTTTCGGAATAAAAATTGATTACCTTTACACTAATCCTGAACTGGATGTAGTGCATCAGTTCGGACTGGGCATAGACTTCTAATACCAAGTTGCGATCAACCGGATAACTTTGTTGACGCCGTCCTCGGCATACTCAATGTGCTATTTACCACACCTCCGCTGCCTCGTCCTTGTCGCCTCGTTCTCCGGCTGATGGCTGCCTTGGTTAATTTTATAATCTCAAGTTGGTACCAATGCGTTAATATATCTATAAGGTGTTATGGTCACACTTCGTCAAGCTCAGTGTGACACTATCATTTTTGTCATGCTGAGCCTGACGAAGCATGACTTATTTGCATGCACAAATGAAAGATACCTGGAAGTTATCTGCTTTTATTTAACGTCAACAGTTTAATTTCGTGATTTTTTATTAGCGCCAGCACATCCGGAATATTTCCACTCAGGGAGACATGCTCGGCCAGTTCCTGTGCGCTGGGCAAAGGAATATTTTTTCCGGAAAGCAGCAGTTGTTTGGTTTTGGCGTTGGCCATTAACAACATAAGCTGATTAAGGTCAAAATTATTCGGGTCAGAGGAAAGAATATCAGACAACAGCCCTTCACCCAGAAGATTTTTCAGCAGGTCCTGAAGATTGGAATCGGGTTTGAGCCCCAGTTCGGAGAGTAGAGAAAGGACCTCCTGACTACTGCTTAAATTCAGCAGCAGTTCCAGAATATCTTCCGCATTCACATTAAGTTGCGCGGAGTCCTGCAATAATTGCATAAGTCCTTTTTGCATCAATGCCTGCCTGAATAATTCCAGAAAGTTTTTTTTCTGGTCCTGGCCGCTGACAACCACATTGTTACCTATAAGCTCAACACATATACCTGCAACCTGGCTGAAATCCATCTTCACTTTGTCGATGGTCAGTACAAAAAAGTTGGTGTCCAGAATAGAGAGGTTGCCTTTGTAGTCAAAAGCCAGATTACCGTTCTGGTCCATGGCAATACCAATTGTAACTGTAACTATTACCAGTTTCCCGCCTACCCGGATAAACAGCTGTTTGTTGCTGGGGACAAGGATTATATTTTTATTCTTTTTGTGGATGGCAAGTTGACCGGGCTGAGGCTTCAGTACCATTGCACCTGAATAAGCTATTTTACTTTTTCCGTACCTGATGAGGGCTGATTCAGGAGCCAGTTTGATAAGTTCATTAAGGTGCAGCCACTTTTCATTGATTTTGATATTTTGGCCTCTGTATAGATTTATCGATACTTTACCTATTTTTATAAATTTCTTCGGCAAACAGACTACGGCCAGGTTATTTTGATAATCAAAAACCAGGTTCCCGTTTTTGTCTATAAAACAGCTGGTATTTTTCCCCAGCAGTATAGAGTTCGCGGCGCTGCGCAGTTCCAATCTGTCACCCTGGTAAAGAAAGTGCAATTTTCTTTTTATACCATCTTTACTACCCTGGATATATAAGTCCAGGAATTGAGATGAAGTTTTTATGATGGTATTCGCAGGGCATTTTATCTTATTCCCGCCAAATTTTAAAATACCGTTTTCCGCGTCAAAAGCACACTGTTCGGAGAATCTTAACCAGTTTCCCCTGGTTTCTATGAACTGGTTTTGTGAATTGGTAAAAATTAAATATCCGCCGCATCTGATTGTACCTTGTTCGGGATTTATGACTGTTAAATATTTGTCGAAGTTAAAGGCGATACTTCCTTTTTTATCAATATAGGCAGTACTTTTACCGCTTAATTTTAATTGATAATTATCAAATCCCAGCAGCAAAAATTCAGGATTTATCTGAATTATAATTTTTTTGCAATCTGTATCCTGACTGTTCTGATTGTCCGTGAGTACCAGAACTATTTGTTGGTCGCTGACATATGCCTGGCATTGGTCCGGCACCTGAATTTGCCGGCCATTTATTTTAAAATATCTTTCCCGCTCATAAAAGTAAATCTGTTCGGAAAGCCGGAAAAATTCTTTTTCTCTAACCATATCTTCAGCCAAAAAAAGATGGAAACAGATATGTGCGCTCTGAAAGATTTTATAGGTCCTGTTTTTATTGGAAAAATTTTGCCCGGATTGTTTTTCTTCATAATCGGGGGAAATTTTAACGGTGTCTTCTGTGTCTTCCTGGATTTCATTGTCTTCGGCAACTAATTTTCCGATAACTACAGTTTGTTTTTTGTCAGCCAGCGTATTAATATCCAGTATGCCTTCATCGTTTAATTCATTGATGCCGTTTTGTTGCTTCTTTTTTTCTATTTCGTTTGTGGGATTTTCCATGCTTAAGCCATCTCCGTGACTGTAATTTTGCTTAAACGTTCGTCTCCGGAAATTTCTTCTTCGATATTTGATTCGGCTTTAAGTCTGTCTGTTATTTTTTTCATTTCTCTGTATTTAACAACCAGCGCCGGCAATTCCATATCTGAAAGTCGTGCGGCAATCATTTCCATTTCATGTTTGGTTGTTTCAAACATTTTCATGTTGATTTCGTCGCGCATTTTATCAAATTCCAGTTTATCCATTTTCAGACCGGCTTTTTCACCGTTTTTCAAAATACCTTTAATTTTGTTTTCAATCAATTCATAAGCCGGTCCACGCAGTTCATATAAAGATGCCCTTTCATAAAAAGCTTCTTTCAGCATGTCTTTAATCCTGTCCTGGGCTATCATTTTAGCTTCTTCCTCAATTTTTTTATTAAGCACCTCTGTATAAACTCCCAATTTCAGAAGGCCATTCTTTAATTTGCGGATTTTAAATTCTGTTTGCAAAGTAGTGGTTAGCCCTGGTTCCAGCGCGCGTTGCATATAAAGAGCTCTTAAACGGTTGATAAAGATATCCTTCTCATCTTTTTGTTCAAATTCATAACCATGTTTTTGCCGACCTCGGTCATCCTGCCTGTTAAAACCTCCGTCACCTGTATTAATGTTGACATGCATACCGGCGGTGTCATTTTTATGCAGGTTTATTTCTTCTTTGGCCAGACCGTAGTTGCGCATAAAACTTTCCATGGCCGTCTGGGCCCACTCTTCGGTTATTTTCGGGTTATTGGTAATGGAATTAAGTTCACTGACTTTCGATTCGAATGATTTAATTTTTTGTTCTTTGGTTTTATCGCTTTTTAATGACTCGTCCATCACAAAATGTCCAAGTTCATCTATGGCAAAGTCAGATAATTCTTTGCCTGCATGGTACATGGCTTTATTGATTAGACCCTGAAAGCTTTCGTCAAAACTTCCGAAGTCCTGGCCGCCAAGCAGAATATTTGAAACGAAATATTCTGTGAACCTGTTCAGCCTGGTATCTGCTGTCACAGAATCTATTTTGGATTGAACGGATAGTTGTTTTTGAATAATCGCATCTTTGATATTTTCCCGAATTTCCGTTTTGATGGTTTTCTTTACAGTAAGCTGAATGTCTTTGATTTGTCTGGAAGTTAACCCATATTCTTTAAGTAACTTATTTTCATCTTGGCTGAGGTCAAAAAAGTTTTTATCGCTGCTTAACAGGTGTTTTCTGTATTTTTCTGTATATTCTTCGATATAGTCAAATTTATCAACTTCTTGTTCCTTACCTTTGGTCTTTGTTTTAATATCCTCTATCTTTAACTCTTCTCTGGTGTCATGTTTCCCGTTGTCATCTCCACCGTCATTGGTATCATCCATTTCAATTCTGCCACCGAAAGCCTGCTCGACATCGTTATCTTTACCATCCTTTTTATCATCGACATCATTAGCGTCCGGGGTATCGTCGTCTTTGTCCTTGGAGTCGTCATTTTCAGTGGATAAGTCACTGTCCGCCAGTTTATCCGGAGCGTTATCAGCTATTATTTTTTTTATATCTTTAACGCTTATATTATCCGTGTCTTCGGTCTGGTCTTTAGGTCGCTCATCGCTGGTGTCATTAGCGTCATCATTATTAAAACCTGTTACCCGCTGGGAACTGTTTAACCCTGAGCTTTTTTCAGTTTTGTCTTCGTTTGTTTTTATTTTATCTTCATCTTCGCCATCTTCTTCCGGCTTGTCAGTATTCTGGGAATCAGTATCATTTTGCAAAGGGTTATCACTACCCGATAAAAAGTTTGTCTGATTATCTGTCTGGCCTTTAATATCCTGTTTTGTCGAGCTCAGGGGACTATCGTCCTCGCTATCCGAGGACAAAGCCGAATCACCGCTTTCTGCCTCCGGTTCCAAGTCATTATCTTCATCATTTTTGTCTTTACCCAGCTCTTCCAGAAAATCTGAAAAATCACCACTATCTTGTACTTCGCCTTCCTTGGCTTTGGCAGCCGAATCTGAATCATCCTGAAATTTTTGTATCTGGTCGCGCACATTGGTTTTCTCGGAAAAAACATGTTCCTGCAGCTCTTCTTCTTTATCCGCCAGGGTTTCCTCAGAAGAAGTTTCGCTGTCTATTTTTTTCTTATCTCCTTTTTTAGGCGCTATGGAACCGGCAAGCTGGCTCATTCTTGCTCCGGAGCTTAGGGAGACCTTGTCTTCCTTGCTTTCTTCATTACCAAATAATAATTTAATTTCGTTTATAGATTTGGTATCTTTCTGACCTTTGTCCGGAGAAGTCATAATATCCATGCCGGCAGTAGCTATTTTTTGGAGAAAGTCACCGAGCATATTTTTTTTTGCATCTTTGTCATTGCCCTGAATAATTAGCTGAATGGGCGTGCGGGTGGTTTCTTTGGCCTTTGCTGTTGTGTTTTCTTTTACTTCATCTTTGGCCTTTTCAGAGGTCGAAAGAACGATTTTCTGCAAATCGTCAGTGTTAACATCGATCCTTCGCGCAGCTGTGTCAGGTCTGGCAGAGATGTCCATATTACGAATTCTCCAGAATTTTTTGAGTAAGCATAGCTATTTTGTCTCTGGTTTTTTGTCTTTCATCTACATTATGGAGCTTTCCTATCCTTCTTTCATGTACCTGTATCCGTTTGTCCACATTGTCAATCATGGAGCTGATCTTCGCTATTTTCAGCTCCAGCTCTAGTTTATTGACCGCCTCTTCGTTATCACTCTCATCAATCAGATATTGAGAAACCATACTACCTCCATTTATGCTCGAACAAGTTTTTGCTCTCGGAGCACAGGGCTCAGAGCTCTGAGTTCATGGTTTAAACGTCTATCAAAAGACATACTTATCCCCGCTTATAATATCGACATTTTTACATCTTTTTATGTATGGATTTTTACTGGTGTGATACAATCTGTTGATTATGAAACACGTTATTATATATACTGACGGCGCTTGTAGCGGTAATCCCGGTCCCGGTGGGTGGGGAGCAATCCTCAGATATAAGGACGGAGATAAGGAATTTGAAAAAGAGATCAATGGCGCTGAGCCGGAAACAACCAATAACAAAATGGAGCTTACTGCAGTGATTAAAGCGTTGGAAGCCCTGAAAGAAAAATGCAAAATCGATTTATATACTGACAGTAAATATGTAGCCCAGGGCATTGAGGAATGGTTGCCGAACTGGGAAAAAAACGGCTGGCGCAATGCCAACAAAAAACCTGTCAAAAACCAGGAACTATGGCGAAGGCTGAAAGAGCTTAAAGATCAGCATAAAGTAACTTTTCATTGGGTAAAGGGCCATGCAGACAATCCCTATAATAACCGGTGTGATGAGTTAGCTGTTCTGGCCATTGATGAAATCAGGAAAAATTGATTTGTGCCGCAGAAAGTGGCGGCAGCTTTTTATCTTTTTCTGATAGTAACGGATTTTGAACAGGCCAGGCAATTCCTAACTTTTCATCATTCCATACAATACCTCTTTCAGTTGCCGGCGAATAAATATTGCTGCATTTATACATAAATTCCGTATCATCGCTAAGCACCAGAAAGCCATGCGCGAAGCCTTCGGGCACGTAGAGCATTTGTTTGTTTTTAGCCGATAGGTTCACCCCCAGCCATTTTCCGAAAGTGGGGGAGGATTTACGAATATCCACCACCACGTCAAAAACTTCTCCGACAGTAACCCTGACCAGCTTGGCCTGGGCCTGCGGTTGAAGCTGGTAGTGCAGCCCGCGCAGTACATTTTTTGCCGACTTGGAGTGATTATCCTGCACAAATTCGTCTTTTATGCCATTGTCCCGGAATATTTTCCGGTTATAGCTTTCCAGAAAAAAACCACGGTCATCCCCGTGAACATCCGGTGTAATCAGAATAACATCCTTTATTTCCTGCGGTTCGAATTTCATATGTTTAATATTTTACACTTTAAGTCTAAAAATTATAATAGAAAATTTGTTAGGGATAATGTTAAGATATAAAATTATGTTAAATCCGAACAGCCTTCTGCAGCTAGATTTTACAAACATCTGGCATCCTTTTACTCAGATGAAGGAATGGATGAACTCCGAACAGATTATTATCGAACGCGGTCAGGGTAATTATTTAATAGATGTAAAGGGCAGGAAATATCTGGATGGAGTGTCCTCGCTCTGGGTAAACATACATGGCCATAATCATCCCTACATCAATAAAGCCATCTGCAAGCAGCTAAAAAAAATAGCTCATTCTACTTTTCTGGGGCTTACCAATGTCCCGGCCATACAGCTGACCGGATTACTGATGGAGATTATTCCCCGGAATCTGACCAGGGTTTTTTATTCGGATAACGGTTCGACCTCAGTGGAAATAGCTTTAAAAATTGCTTACCAGTATTGGCAGCAGCATCCGGAAACTCGCGAACGCAAACGCAGGAAATTTATTTCTTTTACCAATGCTTACCACGGAGATACCATCGGCTCTGTAAGCGTAGGGGGCATAGATTTGTTCCATGGGATTTATGAACCGCTTCTTTTTGATACCATAAAAATCCAGTACCCTTATCCTTTGCAGCAGAATTTAACACAAAAGCAGTCAGAGGAATCCAGCTTGAAGCAACTGGAAAAATGTTTGGAAACCGAGTCTCAAACAATTGCCGGTCTTATCATAGAACCGCTTATGCAGGGCGCGTCCGGCATGTTGAACACTTCCGCTCAGTTTTTGCAGAAGGTTCGACAGCTTACTAAAAAACACGGAGTTTTAATGATCGTTGATGAAGTGGCCACCGGCTTTGGCAGGACAGGAAGTATGTTCGCTGTGGAAAAAGCCGATATTGAGCCGGATATCTTGTGCGTGGCCAAAGGTATAACCGGCGGCTATCTGCCTCTGGCGGCTACATTCACTACCGAAAATATTTTTTCACATTTCCTGGGAGAATTTAATGAATATAAAACTTTTTATCACGGACATTCCTACACCGGCAATTCTCTGGCCTGTGCCGCGGCTATAGCAAATTTGGAACTTTTTAAAAAAGAAAAAGTGCTGGAAAAACTTCAGGAAAAAATATATTACCTTATACAGGGCTTAAAAGAAATTGAAAAATTGCCGCAGGTTGCCGAAGTGCGGCAGGAAGGTTTTATGGTGGGAATTGAGCTGTGCAAGGATAGATCTAAAAAAATATGTTATAAACCAGAACAAAGGGCTGGCTTTAAGGTAACCCAGGCTGCTGTTAAAAAAGGAGTTTTTTTAAGACCGTTGGGTGATGTCGTGGTCCTGATGCCTCCTTTATCTATAAGCAGAAAACAATTAAACCTTTTGTTAGATGTGACAAAACAGTGTATAATAGAAGTAACCAGAGACTTGTAAAGGATTGCAGTTTATTATTATTATGATTAAAGAAAAAAATAATAGACAGGTTTTTTTTTCCAAAGGAACTAAATTTCAGGGTAAAATTGAAAGTAAGTATAATATTTACTTGAGCGGAGAAGTAAAAGGAGAGGTAGTTTCCGAACAAGACATATATGTTTTGAGGGGTGCGAAAGTTTTTTCCAGCTTAAAAGCGGTTAATATTCAGATTCTCGGCCTTTGTGAGGGTGATGTTACAGCTGCACAGGATGTGATCATCAGCGAAGATGCCAGAGTATTCGGTAATATTATCTGTAAAAGTCTTGATTGCGCACAGGGTGCAATTTATAGCGGCGAGTTACAGGTAACGGTACAAAAATAGCTATGAATATTTTTAGAGAAAATCCTATTTTCGTATTATTACTTGGCTTGTGCCCCACAATGGCCGTAACGACTTCTGCTACCAATGCCATAGGCATGGGCCTTTCTACTCTGTTTGTGCTTTTCGGTTCCAATGTAATTATTTCTTTACTGAGGGATAATGTGCCCAAGGAAATTCGTATTCCTGTATATATTGTGGTAATTTCTACTTTCGTTACTATTATTCAGATGATTCTTGCCGGCTATTTCCCGGGTATAAATAAAGCTCTGGGTATTTATATCCCTTTGATAGTGGTAAATTGTATAATTCTGGGCAGGGCAGAAGGTTTTGCCTCCAAAAATCCCGTGCAGGCTTCTATGCTGGACGCTGTAGAAAAGGGACTGGGCTTTACTGTCGGACTTATAATTATAGGATCCATACGTGAGCTTATAGGTAACGGCAGTATATTCGGGTTCACAATTCTTTCGGATTATTATCCTATGCTGATTATGATACTTCCTCCCGGGGCGTTTCTAGTTATGGGCAGTATCTTGGCCCTTATTAATTTTTACAAGGACAAGAAAAATGGAATATCATAAAATATCTACTTCACATGTGCCTTCAAG
The DNA here is from genome assembly GCA_028715625.1 of Candidatus Margulisiibacteriota bacterium. Taxonomy (NCBI): domain Bacteria; kingdom Bacillati; phylum Candidatus Margulisiibacteriota; species Candidatus Margulisiibacteriota bacterium. Next base: position 16,991 of record JAQURL010000054.1, read on the forward strand.
ACCGGCCCCAGTT
>JAQURL010000055.1:0-1183 GCA_028715625.1 Candidatus Margulisiibacteriota bacterium
AGGAACGATAAACCCAGGGATAGATTGTCGCCATTCAGGCCGGCCTGCAATGCAATACTTGGATCAAGCTGATAATTTACTCCATATTTCATTAATACGCTGTTATATGTACCGCTTAGAAAAATATCAGAAACAATATAAGTCGTCAGGTCCATGGGCAGCGGTATTTTGGCTCCCAGCGAGAGCGCGTATTCATCCGAGTTGTAGTATCGCATTACCAGAGATAAATCGTAAGGCGTAAATGCTGTTGAGTAATATCCGAGTGAATAAAACAGGCTGCTTTTTTCCGTTGAATAATTATCCAGTACAAAATTCAAATTGAACCCGACATTTATATTCTTTTCAACTCTTCTGGCCAAGCCCACAGTGAAACATTGTTGAGTTATGCTGGTTATAGTTGGGCTGTCGGTTTTGTCGGTCCTGTATTCGATGTTCCCGATAACATCCATTATAACGCCTATCCCAAAAGTCGTGTCTCTGTATTTATAAGGAAGTTTATAAAAACCGTAGATATAGGACTGGTCAAAATTATAAGGATTATAACTGAGCAGTATGGGATTGATGTTTTCTTTCACCAGTATGGCCGGATTAAAATAAGCGCTTTCCGGTCCTTCTGCGGAAATTATACCGGTATTGCCCAGCCCTATGACCCTGGCGTTAAATCCGCTGTTCAGAAAGTCATTGCGCAGGTCTACACGTGTTCCGGTCGCGGCCAAGGTTATAGCTAAAGAAAGAATCAATAAGCCTGTGTGGATGGTTTTTTTCATTGCACAACCACCTTATGATATTTTCTCTGCACCTTGCCGGAACTATCGGTAACTTCCAATAGCGCAATATAAATTCCAGGAGGGACAACATTATTATTTTCATCAGCCAGGTACCACACTACAGCTCCTTCGCCGGTATAGGTAGTCACAGAAAGAGGGAAATCGCTTTTGTTGAAGGTTTTTGTTTTTCTGCCGCTTAAAGAATAGATAGTAATTTTTATATCTGTGGGTATCGCTGTGAGTAACACGTACAAACTTGTGTAACTCTGATTAGTGAGCGCGTTACTTACAGGGTTAGGGAAATTATAAAACTTGGAAATTGTTGAGTCGGTTGTATTATTTGTCGGTGGCGGACTAACCTGTAGCATGGTTTGATATGCGTCTATCCGGCCCTTGCCCAATTTGCCTGAATAAGA
>JAQURL010000055.1:1283-11561 GCA_028715625.1 Candidatus Margulisiibacteriota bacterium
TCATTATTTACATAGTCATGCCCTTTGATGACTTTTCCTGCCAGATCAACATGATTGTAATCCACGCCGGAATCAACAACCGCCACAATCACCGAGCTGGAACCTGTAGTTACTGCCCAGGCCTGGGTCATATCATACCTGTCAAAAATTGCTTTTTGATCGCTGACGTAATAAGTATCATTTGGCGGTATGCCATAAGCTTTTACAATAAAATTGGGATGGGCGTACTCAATATTGCTTTGCGCTTTAAGCCATTCCAGTGCTGCTGTCATATCGTCAGCATTTTCCAGCATTATTTTGTGAATACCTTCCAGTAAATATGAATCTTTTTTATTTTGTAATGATGTTGCAGCTAATTGCGCGTGAAGTCCTGTTTGTTGTTGTATAGCACTATTCTGAAATAAAGTTTTGTCTTCTTTTATTTTAAAAGGAATATTCATAGTGACAGCCTGACTGGTAAATACACGGTACTGATTAGTTTGTAATTGCGGATCGAGCCCCTGCTTATATTTATAAATTATTTCCCCGGGAACAAAATTGTCAGTTACAGCATAAAGAAAACTGGCCAGAAGCAGTAAAGCAAAGGAAAATTTAGGTTTCATTTAAAATAGTGTATATGAATAAACAGAGATTTTCAATGACGGCATGTTGTTTTATGGTGTTTTGTCCCTGCCTTGCAAACTTGAGATTTTATCACGGATCAGGGCGGCTTTTTCAAATTCCAGGTCTCTTGCTGCCTTATGCATTTGTTTTCTGAGCATATCTGTTGTGGTGAGCAGCTCATGCGGCAGCATGTCTTCTTTTTTTATCTGGTCAAGCCATTCCAGCTCTTTTTGTACCCTGTTCAGGTCCTTTTTCTGTTTGGCCCCCTCTTCCCGGATATTATCTTTGATCTTGGAATAGATGTTGGTGGGAGTAATCCCATGAGCATCATTATATTCTTTTTGAATCTTGCGCCTGCGATTGGTTTCATATATAGCTTTTTCCATGGATTTGGTCATTTTATCAGCGTACAGCAACACAGTCCCTTTAACATTTCTGGCTGCCCTGCCGATAATCTGGATTAATGAACGTTCGTCGCGCAAAAAGCCCTCTTTGTCCGCGTCCAGAATGGCTATCAGTGAAACTTCGGGCAGGTCCAGGCCTTCTCTTAACAAATTAATGCCTACCAAAACATCAAAATCTCCTGTGCGCAAGTCACGTAAAATTTCATAGCGGTCCAGGGTATTAATATCCGAATGCAGATAACGGGTTTTTAACTGATGTTGCAGCAGATATTCTGCCAGTTCTTCGGCCATTTTTTTGGTTATGGTCACAACCAGGGTTCGTTCTTTATCAGCTACTCGTTTTTTGATTTCTTCCATGAGATTTTGCATCTGATTTTCGGTTTTACGGATCTCTATTGCAGGATCCAGCAGTCCTGTGGGCCGGATGATCTGCTCCACAACCTGTATAGAGTGCTCTGTTTCATAAGGCCCTGGTGTGGCTGAAACAAAGATCACCTGCGGTATCTTGGCCTCAAATTCAGGAAAGTTCAGTGGACGATTGTCCAGCGCGCTGGGCAGTCGGAAGCCATAATCCACTAATACAGTTTTTCTGGATTTATCTCCGGCATACATTCCCCTAACCTGTGGCAAAGTAACATGCGATTCATCTACAATCAACAAAAAATCTTTGGGGAAATAATCAATCAGTGTATAAGGAGGTTCACCGGGATTTCTACCGGTTAAAATACGAGAATAATTTTCAATGCCCGAACAGTACCCTATTTCCTCCATCATTTCTATATCGAACATAGTCCGTTGTTCCAGACGCTGGGCTTCCAGCAGTTTGTTTTCAGCCTTAAAGACCTTCAGACGGTCGGCCAGCTCAATTTTGATTTTTTCTACTATATCTTTTACATTAACGGTAGGGACCACATAATGGCTGGCTGGATAGATCATAAAGGAATCGAATTTATTTTTTACGGACCTGTTCAATGGATCGATATAGAGGACATTTTCTATTTCATCTCCCCAGAACTCCACTCGCAAAATGTTCTCGTCATAGGCCGGGAAAATTTCCACGACTTCACCCATGACTCTGAATTTACCGCGTGTCAGGTTCAGATCATTACGTTCATAACGTGCGTTGATAAGCGATTCCAGTAATTTTTCTCTGGGAAACATCTGGCCCTTGGCCAGACAGAAACTGCCCTGCGCATAATACTCAGGAGATCCTAGTCCGTAGATACAGGATACCGAAGAAACAATCAGGACATCACTGCGGTTAAACAGAGAATAAGTGGCTTTATGGCGCAGCCGGTCGATCTCATCATTTATTGACGAATCTTTTTCTATATATGTATCAGTGCTGGGCAGATAAGCTTCAGGTTGATAATAATCATAATAACTTATGAAGTACTCCACCGCGTTGTCAGGGAAAAATTCCTTGTATTCGCTGGTAAGCTGAGCGGCCAGAGTTTTATTGTGGGCCATCATCAGCACAGGTTTGTTCACCTGACGTATAACATTGGCCAGCGTGTAAGTTTTCCCGCTGCCGGTGACGCCATGCAGGGTCTGGAATTTATAGCCTTTTTTAATGCCGTTGACCAGTTGTTCAATAGCTTGCGGTTGGTCTCCGGTCGGTGAAAAAGAAGATTTTAAAACAAAGTCTGACATTTCTTTATAATTTCTTTTTTCAGTTCCTCCAGTGAGGAATTATTTTTAATAATAATATCCGCGTGTTTTCTGTACCATACGGTCGAGACCTGAGCTTTCCAGCGCTGCAGGATTTGTTTTTTTGACCATTTTACTCCTAATCTTTTCAGAACAATATCCAGACGCGTGTCTACAAAAATGACAATATTGCTTGTTTTTCTAAGCTTCAGTTCTTTGAGTAACGCTGCATGAATTATAGTTTTGGAGGTAACCTGTTGTCGTATTTTTTCTATGAGCAAAGGATGAATAATATTATTTAATATTCTGATTTTTCGGGGGAAAACAGCCTTGGCCAGAGCCTTTCTGCTGATTTTTCCGTCTATAACAGTTTGAGGAAATATCTCTTTGATTTTTTCAACAATTTTTTTTTCTTCCAGCAGTTCGTGGCCTAACTTGTCCGCGTCAATAACAGTAAAATCGGAAGGGACATTAAGAAGACTTCTTACTGTATCTTTGCCCGAACCTATTTTGCCAGTGAGTGTAATAATCATATCTAAAAATTGTTAATCATTTCAATAAGTTTTATAACGTTTATATATTGATAGAGGTTAAGTTTTTTACAGCTGTACACATAAAGATTGCCGTTATTGTAATATCTTTCTCTTACGAAAATAAACTCGGAAAACAGGTACTGCCGCGCATAATCATTGAGTTCTTTGAGCTGCGCATCTTTCAGCTTTATTTTCAGCTGAAAAAACAAACGGTCCTCCAGCATAAAATAGGAAAAAAAGTTGTGATAGAAGTGTTTTATGTAGTTAAGGCTGTCGTCCGCGTTGTAAAAAATTCTATAAATAAGCATATCATCGTTATCAATATATTGGTTTTTTAATAAATTTTCTTTGAGCCAGATATCAAAATTGTTCCAGAATACCCCGCCCGGTTTGTCCATTAAAAGAAAAGGCCTGACATGCAGTTTGCCGGTTTGAATGGAGGCCATGCCCTGAAAAATTTCATCCATGGTCCCGAACCCGCCGGGCATAACAACGATTGCCTGAGATTCACGGTAAAAGGTAAGTTTTCTGGAATAAAAATGTTTAAAGACCGTTATATGTTCGGGAAATTCAGCAAACACGCCACTGTCGTTTTCGAAGGGCAGATTTAATCCCAGGCCGAAACTGTTTTCCGGCCCTGCGCCTACATTACCCGCTTCCATAATCCCGGGACCGGCCCCGGTGATTATTTTGTAGTTATTGTAAACCGCTTTTCGGGCGAATTCGGAAGTGATGTGATAAAGAGCGTCGTCCGCGGCAACTCTGGCTGAACCGAAGATAGATATCTTTGTGTCATATTTATATTTCTTGAACATGGTAATAGACTTGCGAATTTCATCGAGACCTTCTTTTAAGGGAATAATTTCGTCAGGTTCAGGGTCTTCCCAATTATAAAGAAGTGTGGCCAGAATGAATTCGTTTAATAAGTCCTGTTGCTGCTCCGAACCGCGAGAGTATTTTTGAAGTAAGGATTTTATATCATTTTTTAATGCTTCAATTTCAAGGCCCATAGATTGATTTCTTGACTTCCCCTACAGTCAATTTGTTTTCATAAATAGCTTTACCCAAAATGCATCCGTATATTTTTTTACGCATAAATTTATCGGAAATAGTCCGCAGATAACTGATATCCTTCAAGGAAGAAATTCCCCCGGAAGCAATAATTTTAACGTTGGATTCGTTCAGGATTTTTTTCAACATCTCCAGGTTTGGCCCTTCCATTGCCCCGTCCTTGTTGATGTCTGTATAGATTATTTCCTGCAGACCCTGCTTTTCGTATTTTTGGATAGTTTCTATCACTTTATAGCTTGTGGTTTCAATCCAGCCGTTAACGGCAATGTTATCTTCTCTGGCATCGATACCGAATATGATGTTGTTTTTATAATGCGTAAGAGCATCTGAGGCGAATTTTTCGTTTAAAACAACAGAAGAACCCAGAATAATACGTTTTATTCCCGCGTCCCAATATTTTTTTATGGAATCGATATTACGAATACCGCCCCCAACTTCTACCGGGATACGCACGTTTTTCTGAATATTGACGATAGTATCAAAATGAACAGGCATACCCTTTAGCGCGCCTTCCAAATCTACAACGTGGATTATGTCCGCGCCCTCTGTCTGAAATTTTTTAGCCATATCCACCGGGTCATTGGAATATACAGTTACCTGATTATAGTTACCTTTATATAACCGCACACACTCGTTGTGCAGTAAATCTATCGCTGCGATTACTTTCATGATACTTTAAAGTATTGTAGCACTTTTTCCAGAAATTTTAATCCTATTTTGCTGCTTTTTTCAGGGTGGAATTGAGTGGCTATTAGATTTTCTTTTATTACGGCAGATACATAATCAATTCCATAATTGGTCATGGCCAGAACGTTTTTTTTATCAGCAGGATCAACGTAGTATGAATGTACGAAGTAAAAATATTGTTTATCAAATTCCTTAAATTCGGTTTTTTTTATCCGGATATCATTCCAGCCGATCTGTGGTATGGATAACTTGTCTGATTTGAACTTTTTAACAGAACCTTTCAATATTCCCAGACCTTCGATGCCGGGACTTTCTTCGCTGTTGTCAAATAATAACTGCAACCCCAGACAAATCCCCAGAAATGGAGTTTTATTTGTAATCAAGTCTTTGATCGGATCAATCATTTTTTTCTTCTGCAGTTCCTTCATGGCAAACCCGAAAGAACCGACACCCGGCAGTACAAGTAAGTCTTTAGGTTTTACTTTACTAAGGTCCGAAGTTATAGTTACTTCTTTTTTAAAAAAATGAAAAGCCCTGGCTACGCTACGGATGTTGCCGGCTTCATAATCTATAATATAAATCATCGGCTTATACCTATGGCCAGTGCGCCTAAAATCCCCGCGTCGGTCCCTGTCTTGGCCGGAAGGATTTGAGTTTCCAGTTTGGAAGTCATTTTAACATGTTCATGTACTGTTTTGGTTATAGAGTCAAAAAGTATCGTCCCTATTTTACTGACTCCACCTCCCAGGATAATAGCATCCGGGTCCAGCAGGTTAATCAGGTTTACACAGGCAATCCCAATATAAAACCCGTTTTCTTCTATGATTTCACAGGCAAATTTGTCTTGCATGGAGGCGGCCTGACTGATAATAACAGCGGTAATTTTATTGAGATTACCTTCAGCTAATTCCAGAATTTTTCCTCCGTAATCATCTTTTATCATATTTAAATCTTTCAATTTTTTTTGCGCTCTTTTGGCCATATTTATGCCGGAAGCGTAGGCTTCAAAACAGCCCATTCGTCCGCAGCCGCATTTGTGATCTTCGTCTGAAGACAGATTCAGGGCCATGTGCCCTATTTCTCCGGCAATATGGTGCTTTCCCGAATAAAGTTTTTTGTTCAGGATAATGCCACCGCCGATTCCGGTACTGATAGTCAAAAAAATCATATTCCTGAATTCTTTGCCGGCACCATAAAAAAATTCGCCCATAGTGGCGCAGTGAGCGTCATTTTCAAGTAGAATTTTGGTTTTTGGGAATTCTTTGTGCAGATATTTTTGAATATTAAAATCTTTCCAACCGGCAATATTCGGTGCGTTAAGAATAATACCCTTGATGCGGTCGATTTGTCCCGGAATGCCAATAACAATATTTTTCAATTTTTTGACTGAAAGACCAGACTCCTTGAGCAAATGTTTGATACAAAGCAAAATTTTATCTGCCACGACGTTATCGCCTTTTTTGGCTTCGGTCGGGGTTATAAAATTAGCCAGGATATTCCCTTTATTATCCGCAATTGCTGCGGCAATCTTGGTGCCACCTACATCTATGCCTATAATAAATTCTTTGTTCATTATTGGGCAAACTCGTCTTCTATCAGCTGGCACAGAGTATGAATGATAAAGATATGAGCTTCCTGTATCCTCGGCGTATTTTTACTGGGCATTACAATATTCAGCTCGCAGCAGTTATTCATTTTCCCACCGCTATTTCCGCTTAGACCGCAACAGTAACAACCCAATTTTGCTCCTGTTTCCAAAGCTTTTACAACATTTGCACTGTTCCCGCTTGTAGATATTCCGATGAGGACATCTCCTTCGGAAGCCAGAGCTTCTACTTGCCGTGAGAAAATAATATCAAATCCGTAATCGTTTCCCAGAGCGGTCAGAGCGGATGTGTCTGTTGTTAGGGCGATTGCAGGCAAGGCTCTGCGTTCTTTTTGAAAACGACCGGTTAGTTCCGCAGCAAAATGCTGTGCATCAGCTGCGCTTCCGCCGTTTCCAAAAAAAAACACTTTATTGCCTGTTTTAAAAGCTTTAACAATTTTCTCACTAAGTTCCAGTATCTGAGGTTCCAGATTTTGGAGAGCATTAAAAGTTTGAGAATGCTCGGACAGATTTTTATTAAAAATTGAGGACAAATTAATACCTCCTTTTTGCGGGAAGCACCGGTTTTTAATCTCCCGCTATCATACCATATCCTATTTTAATGCATAACCGAGAAAACTTTAAGCTAATATTTGCATGAGTAATGATATAATTACTTTTATGAAAAATTTTTATGATTTGAATCTGGAAGAATTAACAGAAGAGTTACAGCCGTTATTCTTTCCTGTTTATAAAATAAAAGAGATTTTCTCCTGGATTTATAAAAAAAATGCTGCTGATTTTGAACAAATCACGACTTTGTCGAAACAGGAAAGAAACCTGCTTGCTGAAAAATTTACCTGCGTTTTGCCTGCTTTTACCAAAATTGTTTCCAAAGGCTCGGTAAAATATCGAATTGCTTTAAATGAAGAACTTATTATTGAGAGTGTGGTTTTAAAAGAGAAAGACTACTACACGCTTTGTGTATCTTCTCAGGCAGGATGCCCGCTGGGTTGTGTGTTCTGCGCTACAGGTAAATATGGTTTCAGACGCAACCTGACAGCCGGTGAAATCATTGCCCAGTATATGATTGCCGTTAAGTCCGGATATGTCATTAAAAACCTGGTATTTATGGGCATGGGTGAACCTCTGTTGAATATTGCTGAGGTTCTGAAAGCGGTGCACGTACTTAATCATAAACTGGGCGCTAATATCGGCATAAGAAATTTTACAATTTCTACTTCCGGTATTTTGGCAGGCATTGAACGGTTGCTGGAAAGTCCGATGAAATTCAATCTGGCTATTTCTCTGAATGCCGGCGATGACAGTTTGCGTTCCAGTCTCATGCCTGTGAATAAAACCAATCCACTATCCAAACTGCTCAGAGCCGCTTCTCGCTATGCTGAAAAAACGGGGAGAAGGGTTAGTTTCGAATATGTTTTATTAAAGAACATTAATGATTCTGCGTTGCACGCCCAACAACTTGTAAAAGCCTTGCGACATAAAGGATTTCACATTAACCTTATTCCTTTTAATAACATTGATAATGAATATATTGCCCCCTCCGTCGCTGAAGTTAAAAATTTTGCAAATATTCTGACAGAAAACGGGCTAAATGTTACCATCCGTTACAGCAAAGGCGCGGAAATAAGCGCAGCTTGCGGAATGCTGGCCAATAAATCATGCTTCTAAACAAGATTAAAATCGCTTTTTTTGATATTGATGGGACCATACATCGTGGGGATACTCTTTGGGAAGCCATGCACAAAAAACTTAATACTTGGGAAAGTTTGGGCCGGCATTATCTGGAACAGTTCAGCAAGCGGGAGATTGATTATGAGCAATTTGCCAGGCTCGATGTGGAGGCTTGGGCCGGTGCGCATCAGGATTTACTTGAGGAGACGATAACACAAATCGAGATCCTGCCGGAAACAATTTATCTTTTTGAAAAATTACTGGAGAAACAAATCAGGATTTATTTAATTTCCAATGGTATAGCACAACTGGCAGGACATATCGTTGAAAGGTTCGGATTAACAGGCTACAGGGCCAATCCCCTGGAGATTGAAGATAAAAAATTAACTGGCAGGATAAATATAATTCTACCCTATGACCATAAGGGAAATGCTGTACGAAGTATTTTGGAAAAAGAAAATATTAAATCTTCACAGGCCATGGCTGTTGGTGACGGCCCCAGCGACTTACATATGCTCAGGGAAGTAGCTTTTCCTGTTTATTATAATGATCATCATTATCCGTCCGACTACAACGGATTTGTCGCCAAGAACTGGTCGGAAATTCTTTGCTATCTCGGGTTAAAGCAGGGGGAACAATGAGGTAAGTTTTTCAAAAAGGTTATTTTCATTGGCTGCTGTTATTCTATGATAAGAATCATTTTTGAAAATTTCACGTATCAATTCCGAATCAGGGTTATCAGTCAAAATAACGATAATCAGTGTGGGGTTCATTTCAATAATTTTTTTAATCAAAGAAGGTATATCCTGCTTCAGCTTGCTATTAATCATGATGACATCAAGAATGCTCTGGACATTTTTTATTCTTTCCAACAGTTCTTTCCCGGAATTGATACTTACTCCTACGATGTTGCAACCGAACCAGTCCAATATTGTATGCGTAGTGACCATATGAGCTTCATCAGTTTCCACGGCAAAAATTCTTAAAGGTTGATCCTGATGGTTGGTTATTCTTTTCTGCCCGGAAATTGCTTTGGAGTCCAGGTGACAAAGATAGTTAAAGACATTAAACATTTGTTTTTCTTTAAAAGGTTTTAAAATAAAGTGGTTTGCTCCCAGAAGGATAGTTTTTTTTATAGATTCTACCTTACCAAGGGCGCTGATAACCACGATTTTTACGTTTGGTAAAATTCCGCGTAAAATAGGTAAAAGGGTCATACCATCCATTCCGGGCATATTTATATCCAGAGTAATAATATCAACATTGGCACTTACCTTTTTTAGACAGGCCATGGCGTCAATGGCGTTGGCGGAGCCGCCGACTACATAACCACCGAAAGATTCGATAATATCCCGCAAGGTTTTTATCATAAACACGGAATCGTCAATTATATAGAATTTAAATGGTCTGCCATCCGGTCCGTTACCCAGATCAAAATTATTTTCGGAAATATTTTCACTCATTTTTGATTATTATATTATGTTAATTTATTTATGGCTAAGGATATTTGGGAAATAAATTCTAAAAAATAAATATATTCACGGTTCCTTTTTAGTACTTTTTAACGTATACTAAAGCCGCAGTACGAGGGGTAATTTTCACTTTTTCATCTGTAAAAATATTGTTGACATTTTTTTTGGGAGTATCATAATGGCTAAACGTAAAATTATATGTGAAAAAAAATAGGTAACGGTAATAATATGAAAACTGCATTATTATTAAAATATGAAAAGAATTCTGTGCAGGGAAATGACTTTTACCTATTAAACCATTTAAAAACTTTAAAAACCGATTTAATCCACACATTACAGAATTTATATAACAAATTAGTACAGTATCCAAGTTTTAAATATATGTTTGTTCAGGGCAGGAATTCAAACGTGCTGATTAAGGAAGAATTGGTTTTTAATGGAGTTATGCATGAAGATGTAATTAAAACTCTAAATCATAAATTTTTACAAACTCATACTGCCAGGATGCTGGATCAATTTGTTGTCTATAATACACCCTATGTTTTACCTCAATATCACAAATATTTCTGTGATACTTT
>JAQURL010000055.1:11661-17002 GCA_028715625.1 Candidatus Margulisiibacteriota bacterium
GCTTTAGAAATGATTGTAAAAAAACTGCAGGTTGAGAATATAATTTCATTAAAGAATATCGATCTGAAGTTTATTTCCGGTATTAGAGACAGTATCGCTATAGAATCTGAAACTACTTTTTTCCTTTTTGATGAAGATAATAAACTGAAAACAACCAGCACGGGTCATGGGCCTGCTTTTATCCGGGCTGTCAAAGATATTTATGAAGAAATGAAAGTAACCAAAGATAATCCGCTGACTTTTTCCATCCGAACAATGGATAATATCGGTACAGATCTTTGTTATTTTACGGGTTTGACCCAGCGCGCTGCTCAACAGGAAAATGAACTGAGAAATAAACTTGTAAAAGCTTTACGGGAAAAAAACAAGCTGGCAATCAGGCAGATAATTAAAACTGTTCAGAAACAATTTTATTCTAAACGTTTTTTAATGAATGAAGTTGTGGAATTTATAAATATACACTGGGATTTTCAAATTCAGGACCATGCTTATCTGAGTTTTAAAGATATAGCGGAAATCATTGATGAAAAGCCTATAACCGTGGCTGTGGTTCTTGCAGATCATCACTCTGTAGGGGGTGGTTTGTATGTTAATACTGACGGCCAAATGGTTGTTATTGATAAATATGTACAATTAAACAAGGTTAAATCCACGCTCACTCAATTTAATCCCATGCTCTATTCCATGCTGATCAAACGTCCTTTAACCAAAGATGATGAAAATCAAATAATCTATATTGTTCAAAAGAATAAAAAAGGGAAAGCAATCTTGCAAGGTGAAAGCGCTGCTACACATATTGCCACAAATCCTGACAATGTTTTAAAGCGAGTTATCAGTCTGACTAAAAATGATATAGAAAATATTGACGTTGTATTCAAAGATCAAAAAACGTTAAACCAGACCCATAAAGAAAATACCGTTAGCATGCAAAATAAACTTATAGCAGACATCAAGGCAATTGCTGTTAAGTCGAAAAGACCATTAAATGAAATAATCGATAGAATAAATGGAGCGCAGGAAGATGCTCTGCGTTATTTAAATGAAGACGCGAACACAATTTACAAAGGAGATATAAAAGTCATAGACCAGAGCTGGTTTGTGAAAAGCTTTATAGAAGCAAGTCCGGTCAGTATTTGATATATCAATATATATCGATACATTTAATTTCTCAAAATTGACGAATAATAAACATGGCAGGTGAAAACTGTGTCTGATTCTTTATTAATCGGTGGAGCTTCAATTGACCTGGGTGGAAGCCGTAACAGTGAGTCCGTCAAAGATAAAAGCGGTTTTGAGGATAACCTTACCGGCTCAGTTATTCCGGCCGGGTATAATTCTAACCTCTATGTAAATTTTGATCTGGGCAATGAATTTTCCTTTTTAGGTCAGGACAGCTCCAATGTGTCCGTTTCCAAAGGGGCTTCCGGTCATCTTATTATGACCAATTCACTTGATTCTCTGATGAGCCTGGTGAATTCTTATGGAGCTGACGACAATACAATAAAAATATATTCGGCAGACCAACAAAATAGCAGTAAAACTTACGCCAGTCTTTTATAACCGATTAAAAATTTATAGAGGAATTTACTTTCAGTATCAAACCTGAAAAGTCCAGATCAGGTGATGTGGGGTCAGGTTCATTGGCCCGTCGCATGTCGGAGATTTTACCTAACAAATATGCTGCACCAAAACCCACATCCCAATTCGCGTTTATCTTCAGTCTGAGGTTCGCTCCCAGTTGAGTGTTTATAGCAATACCATCCCTGATTTTAGAAAAGGACGATGTAGCCTGAGTTTCATCAGTATAACTGTAGATATACCCTCCGCTTATTATCCCGAGACCAGCATACGATTCCAGTGAAAATGAAGAGTCACTGATTAGAACCCAATTAATTATCAGGTCAGAGAGCAAATAATGGACGTTCACATCCTTATAAACTCCAGTAGATACTTTTCTGGCAATACTGTTTTGTCCGATTTCCAGAATAGCTCCGACGTAAAGATTATCAGTTAGAGGGTAATAAATATTAAACTGGGCTCCAAGCAGATAAGTGGTATTCCCTACAGATGCAATTGTTGAATTTGCATTAAAATTTTGTAGAGAAGGTAAGGAAAGTAAGGCGCAGACTTCATATTTCATATGTGTCTGAACTGTTTTTACTGCCAATTTCTCATCATTAATCTCATTAAGTACTTCTGATTTAAGTTTAATAATTTCTTTAGTTTCTTTTACGGTTTTCTCAGGTCGGACAAATTTTGGGGTAACAGCAGTTTTCTTTTTGTACGAGTTAGTGGATTGAACTGTTGGTCTGGGTGGAGTAACAGTTTTGACAACGACTTTTTTTTCAATATTGGTTCTGATATCCGCTGACGCACTCACTTTTTTCTCTGTAATGGCTGTTGTGTTTGTTTTTTTATGGACAACAGCTATCGGTTGAACCTTTTTGTTAAATAAATGAAAAAAAGATTTGGGCTTTTCCGGTACAGGAATTAATTCTCCACGAGATTCCGGTTTTATACTTTTACTAATAGTGATAACTGATTCGGTAGGTATCAAGGCTGATGCCAGATTAAAGTTAAGGCAAACCAGCACCAGCAATAGAATAAATTTATTCACATGTGGTATTGTAACATCTTTAAATTTGTTATGGAATATTTACCCGGGGTTATAATATCGAGACTGGTCAGGATAGTATAACCCCGGTTATGTCCCCCGACATTTATTATTCTGCCCTCAATATTTATTTTTAAACATTTTATTTATTGATTTATGTATTGAGAAAGTTTGATTTCAAGAATTATGTTTACAATTTCTTACCAATTTTCTGTAATGCCTTGGAAACGTTTTTTTGATTTATTTTCAACCAGGGCTGCAAAAGCGCTCGTTGCCACAATCGTTCTTCGCCTTTGGCAACATGTATATGTTTGGATGTTTCAGGGTCGCGTTCGCTATAATACATCGCGGCAGACAGGGTCATGGGTATAGGAATAAAATTTTGTACCTGTTTAACGCGCAGATTATTTTTTTTCATATATAAAGCGAGTTCATACATATCGTTCAGGGTACATCCAGGATGTGAGGCAATAAAATAAGGGATAACATATTGCTCCTTATTATATCTTTTGTTGGCAGTCTCAAATTGTTTAAGAAAATCCAAATATTTGCCAAATGACGGTTTATGCATGATCTTCAGCACTTTTTCAGAGCAATGTTCTGGTGCTATGCTTAACTGCCCGCTTACGTGATAGCGAGCAAGTTGTTCTATGTATTTATTATTCTGTAAGGCCAGATCATAACGAATACCCGAGTTTATAAAAACATTTTTTATACCTGGCAGGCGTCGGATATCATCTAATAATTTCAACTGTTTTTGAAAATCCATATTCATATTTGGACAAATGACGGGATAAACACAGCTCACTCTTGTACAGCCTTGATTGCTTATGCAGGTATGCCCATACATATTTGCCGAAGGCCCTCCTATGTCCAAAATATGTCCTGTAAAATCGGGTTGCTTCATAATTACATTTTTGATTTCATTAATAATCGATCCGTAAGATCGACTAATAATATATTTTCCCTGATGCATATTTAGCGTACAAAAGGAGCAGCCGCCATAACATCCTCTGTGCGAAACAACAGAATTTTTAACAAAACCGAACGCCGGTACCGGATGTTTATAACGTGGGTGGGCTTGCCTAATAAACGGCAATTCATAGATGTTATCAAGTTCATCGGAACTTAATGCATCCGGCGGTTCAATTATTATTGCTTTACCTTGGCAGCGCTGTATGATTGTTTGTGGATATCTTTTTGCACATTCCCGTTCATAATTGATAGTTGCTTTTAAAAGCAGGACGGAATCATTAAGTATGTCCTCATGAGCTGGCAATTCGACATGATCCTGATGGGCATAATAGTCAGGATCGGCGATATAGGCTGTATTTTTGATACCTCTAAGTGTTTGCAGATGCCTTAATCTGTGCGCAGCTTCTGTGATGGCTTTCTCGGCCATCCCGTAGACAAGCAAATCTGCCCTGCTGTCAAAAAGAATTGAGCGTCTGATGTTGTCAGACCAATAATCATAGTGAGTCAGTCTTCTTAAGCTGGCTTCTATACCTCCGACAATAATTGGTGTTCCCGGAAATAACTTTTTAATCATATTCGAATAAACAATAACCGCCCTGTCCGGTCTTTTACCGGCTTCACCTTTTTCACTATATTCATCCTCTTTGCGTCTATGTTTTTCAGAAGAATAATTGGCAATCATGGAATCCATATTGCCGGCTGTAATCCCAAAAAAAAGGTTAGGTTTGCCGCAGACAAAAAAGTCTTCATCCTTATGCCAGTCTGGTTGAGGGATAATGGCCACTTTGAAGCCATTTGCTTCCAGAAAACGGCCAATAAGTGCCGGGCCGAATGACGGATGGTCAATATAAGCGTCTCCGCTTATAATGATTATATCGACGCTTTCCCAACTTTTTTCTGCCATTTCCTGTCTATTGGTGGGTAGAAAATCGAAGCTCATATTGAATATTAACACTTAATAGTGTATCATGTAAAATGTTTGTGGGTGCGCATTAGTTGTTTCTGGACTGCCTTAGAGAACTTCCGGAATGTGCTAATGTAAGAGAGTCCTACAAAAAAATTTTTAGGAGGTATCGTGTATTATGGGAAAAAAATTATATGTAGGAGGTATATCTTACAGTTCAACTGAAGATAGCCTGAAGGAAGCTTTTACTAAAGCAGGTACAGTAGAATCAGCTGTTATAATAACAGATAAAGTATCTGGAAAGTCAAAAGGTTTCGGTTTCGTAGAAATGAAAACCGATGAAGAAGCTACTAAAGCCATTGAAGTGTTAAACGGAACAGAACTTGATGGCCGTAATATCAGTGTAGCAGAGGCCAGACCACCCCAGAAAAAGGAATTCGGTGGTCCGAGAGGCGGAGACAGCCGTGGCGGTTTCAATAGAGATCGTGGTCAAGGTGGTTTCAGACGCGATAGATAATTAATTTATAAAGAGTTATCTAAGGACTCTTAATAGATCAAAAGGCCCTGTGAAAACAGGGCCTTTTTTATTTGGTATCAAGTATATTTTCCCGTGATATTTTTATGAGAAGAGAGACATCGCCCAGTTTTTTATTTCAGTCATATTTTTGTTTTTATGAGCAACTTTAAATCCTTTTTCGCCCAGCAGGTTATTATTTTTTAAACACTTTTTCAGGTTTTTAATCGTTTTACCCGGGTCGCCTTCATAGCTGCAATACAACGCAATTTTTTTGTTTTTCAAAGGATACCTTGCCAAAAAGGTTTTAATGGCGGGAACATAGGAGCTGGCC
>JAQURL010000056.1 GCA_028715625.1 Candidatus Margulisiibacteriota bacterium
GATAAAGCTGGATACTAAGACTAATTTGCTATTTATTAACAGCGGTTTATCTCCTCTGGAAATCTGCCTGGTAACCATGCATCAAATGCATAGTCCTACAACTTCGGTAAATGGTTTTGAGGATATATTCCGTTATTTTGTTCGGCTGGGTTTAGCCGACTACAAAGCTGAATGTGATTTTGAAACCCTGGTTCTGAATAATCCGGATTTCTCGGAACTTTTGGGGCTAGACCGGCTAGGCGCTAAATTTACGGGCAAACAAGAATTTTATAATACCTTTTGTCCGCGCTACCCGCATTATCATGACCTGAGTTTATTTGTACAGATGCTTGTGGAAAAGTTCGGGCAGGAAATCCTGGAACAAAAAGATGAGGATCAATTGATCGATACTTTGAAGCAAAAACTAGGCCTAACCAGGTTGGAAGCAATAGAAAAATTTTTAGAACTGCGCATTTTGACTTATGATTTCAAGAATACAGCGTTCCAGCCTTACATGGCTTACGAGCTTTTAAGACCCTTACAAATGGTTCTGGATAATCAATTATGTGGCAAAAAAGCAGACTTATATCATTATATTCTACGTTCTTATTTTCGGCTGGTAAATAATCCCGATTACGCGCCAGACCCATTTCGAACTCCGTCTCCATTGCGCAGCTGGTTGAAACGCGGGATTACAGCGCGTCTTTATAATCGGCAATATATTCCCTGGTATTATAATTATTCCCTTGAAGCGATAGATAAAATGGACTTCGTTGAAGGAAAGCTGCTCAGGAAATAGTAGCCCGTAACCTAAATCGCTTGTATTTTATTGTGTATAAGGTAAAATTATTTATAAGATGTATTATGTTGAGGAATTGACTGAATTTTACAAACACGGGATTGAATATGTAATTGTTGGAGGACTTGCTGTAAATCTTTATGGGGTACCACGAGCAACGCAGGATATTGATATAATTATTTCTTTAAGCAAAAAAAATCTTGATAAATTTGTTGCTGTGATGAAAAAGTTGGGGTACCAGCCGACAGTGAATGAAGACCCTTTAAAGCTTAATGATAAAAAAATCCTAAGGGATTGGATTTCCATCAGAAACATGAAAGCATTCAGTTTTTTTAATAAAAAATCCAGTTATAAAGTAATTGATGTGGTAATATTTTCTCCATTGATATATGAGCGTCTCTCTAAAAAGAAAAAAACAATAAAAATTGATAGTATCGAGATATATCTAGCCCATATTGATGATTTGATAAAAATAAAAAGTAATTCAGGCAGAGAGCAGGATTTAAGCGATATTAGAATGTTAAAAAAGATAAAAAAAAGCGGAGGGGTTGATGACTAAAAATAAATTTATTTATTCTTTGGAGGACTCAAAGATCAGAGAATATATGAAAGTCAGCGCTGAGGATAAACTGCTCTGGCTGGAAGAAATTAATATTTTTACTCAAATGGTACTGACAGAAAAGCAAAAAGAGCTTCGAAATAAAATCCGTACCGGTGAACTATAATCCGGTCTGTTAATAATCGAACATGAAAACATTACTCATCAAAGAACCAAATCGGGAGTATTCAAGGTATTCGGAAGGTTCCATGCTGCAACTGGACAACGGCAGGATTTTTTTCGCTTATACCCGGTTCAAGGATGAGGATGACGATAACGCCCCGGCGGAAATTGTAGCCTGTTACTCAGACGATCAGGGAAAGACCTGGAGCGAGGAAGAAGTTGTTATCGAAAGAGAAGGCACTGCCAATGTAATGTCCGTAAGTCTTTTAAAGCTAGCCACAGGTGAAATACTTTTTTTCTACGTTCTGAAAAACAGTTTAAACGACTGCAAACTCTATGCCAGAATCTCCACTGATAATTTAAAAACTCTGGGGCCTAGGGTCTGCGCCACTCCGCATGATGGTTACCACGTTATAAATAATGACCGGGTTATCCAGTTGTCATCAGGCAGGATACTGGTCCCCACCGCTTATCATTATTGTCAGGATGCCACATATGATACTTGGGACCCACACGCCATAGCTTTATGTTTTTATTCCGATGACAAAGGTAATACCTGGCAGCAGGGCAAGCAGGGACTTATTGCCTCCTATGCCATACCCAGCGGTTTTCAGGAACCCGGGTTAGTTGAATTGTCGGATGGCAAGGTTTATATGTGGATGCGTACAGATGCGGGTTGTCAGTTTGAATCGATATCCAGTGATGGCGGACAAACCTGGAGCGAAGCCCAACCTTCAGCAATAATTTCCCCGCTTTCTCCGGCTTCGATCAAATGTGTACCCTGGAGCAAGGAATTGTTCCTGATTTATAATGATCATTCCGGCACGCATCCCTTTATAAAGAATCGAAGGGCTCCTTTATGTGTTGCCTTATCAAAAAATAACGCGAAATCCTGGAGTAAAAGCAAAATAATTGAAAATAACCTTTCCGGATGGTATTGCTATACATCGATTTTGTTTTTAAAAGATAAAGTTATTTTGTCCTATTGCGCCGGCGACAATAAAGTAGGGCTGCTCAATCGTTTGAAGGTTATAAGTATCTCCAAAGACTGGCTTGAAAAAATTTAAAGCACAGCAAGGGATATTTCCAACAACTCTCCGATATATTAATTAGTAAAATTAAAGAGGCGACCGGTGTTATATAAAATAATTAACGATAGTTTTGCTGAGAAGTCATTTCATTACCAATATTATTTTATTATGCAAACCTATATAGGGATTTCTTTAAATTTTAAAATTTTTTCACGTCAAAATTTTCAGAATGGTATTTATAAAAAACAAAATGAGAATATAGAAAAACTGACCCATTCGATATCTGAGCTTACAAAAATGCTGGGAAATCCTGACCAGTTAGGTGAGGTGGTACAAAAGAAAGGCCGGGAATTTGTCTCTGAATTATTAGGCTCAATTGCCCGGTATTGTATGTATCTTGAAAATTTTCTGATAAGTATTGAAAAGGATTTTTTTGAAAATAAAGATTTGCATCTGATAAAAGAAGAAGCCGGAATCTTACAGGACCTGATTAAAGAATTAAAAAAAGGATTAAATATTTAACAACTTACCAAAGAAGTGATTTTTAATAGTTATCTTTCGATATATATAGTATTAAGAGGTATTAAAAGGAGACAATCATGCAAAATAAAGTAATAGCTATCAAAGATGATTTTTTTAATTTCAGTCGAAGGACCAAAATAAAACTGGCAATAGCTCCAACTGTAGGCAGTATTTTGGGATATATTGTCGCGGACCAGCTACTGACAGATCCTTCCTTTTCCAAAACATTATCCAATATGATGAGAACTTTTGGAGTAGTATGCGGCTTCTCTCTGGGAGCGATTATAGATATAAACTGGTTTTTATTTGAATATGGAAAAAAATTGCTGGCCAGGAACAGGTTTAATAACTAACTTTAGAGTCATTAATGCAAACTAAAATAATCGGTTTAAATCCTGTGGTATTTTCTTTTTCACCAAAAAGAAGAGTTTCGCTCGGTGATATTCTGGTATATGTTTTTGCTTATCAGGATAGAATTACTTCAGCTCCCCTGGAATTTGACAAATCCGTGCGATTACTGCCGGATTTGTATACCTTTAATGACGTTTTTACCGGACCCAAAGTGAGAGGTGTGCGGGATAAGTTATCACTGGAATATGCTTTCTATTCTATAGGCGAGGATTTTGATTACAGGGCTGAACAAAGAGTATTGATAAAAGCTTCGCAGGAAGGTGACCGACAGTTTTTATTTATTGAACATGGAGGCGCGCAAATACCCGGGGCCAAGCTGGACTTCGTCAATGAAACTATTCTTCAGATACTAAATGGACAGGAACTTGCAGAAGACGGAAGGTTCGCAGCTACCAGCACCAATGTAGCCGCAAGATGTTTGCGACAGTATAATGCTGAATTTCATTATGAAAATATAAATGATACACCATATAAAGTAAGAGCAGTTATAAGTTTTCCTATAGGATTTCGTTAAAAGGAAAATTCAGGTTTAGAGTTTTCAAAAACCGGGCAACACTAAACTGTGAACAAAAAAGTTGTTGCCATTGGAAAAAAACTTTTCGATAATGAAGAGACCCTTACAGTAACCGAAATCAAGCGGGTAAATCAGCTAATAGCTGGTAATCCTAACAAATATTTATCTTTTAATTTGTCTCCCGGTTATACTGATTTATGCATGCTGGCCGAGAATCTGATTAATGAGGCGGGCCTGGAACTGGCAACAAAACTGGTAAACAACTCCAAATATCTTTTACTCGGCATGCGCTATTACTATGAAGGTTTATATCAGATTTTAAGGACTGAGTCAGTAGAAAACATTAAAGTTGGCGTGTATCATTTCGGAGCTGAACGCGGGCATATTGATTTTATATCCTGTGGTCACAGAATGTTTTTAATAAAAAAATATCAGGGCAGGGATGAGCGCAAAATAACAGGTATGGCAGCTGAAAAAGGTTTTGGACCAAAGCAGTATGGGCCGGGCATTGAAATTGTGGAAGATTTTTTAGGCGACGTTGCGCTGCCGGGTTTGGCTCCTTTTAAAATAGGGAAAATGGCCGGCAGTTTATTAAAGGAACTGCATAATGAAAATATTATTTATGCAGACAGTTTCGCCCGTCATCTAAGGTACGATAAAAAAGCAGACAGGTTGCGGTTGATAGATTTTGGTGTATCTTTTTTTTATGACGGTACTGCACCGGTAAAAGATGAAAATTTGTGGCTGGTTATGGCTTTAAGTAGTGGCAAGGGAGTTTCTTTTACTGACTTGCAGAAATTGCGGGACAGAAAAATAAAAGAAAAATATAGCCTTATACCTCCAGAGCAGCTTAAGGCTCTTGAATTAACAAGTATGGAAAAAGCGCTTAATTATCACTTCAAATTTCCTCTGCAATTGACCAGAGGAGGGATTTATTTGCTGGAAACATTCAGAGCTTTAGTAAAAAAAGGATTAACCGAAGGATACTGCGGCTGAAAATCTAAAACCTGTGAATTTCAATTAGCTGTTGCAATTTTAAACCCGGGAACTCACCATAAATATCTCCATCGATTTCAATAAATTTGAAATCGCGCAGTTTGCTGTAAAATTTTTCAAACGCCTTGTCTCCCTCGGTCATTACTGCCCATATTTTTGTTCCTGCAGGATAGTTAAAATATTCGGCGAAATGATGCAATAATATATAAAAGCAGGCAGCGGAAAGACCTTTAGAGTTTGGTTTAGTATGCAAATTGGGATAAAAGGTCTGCACTTTTATGGCTTTTTCCTTTTCATCATATAAAATCATCATGTCATTGGCGGTAATCTGTCCGGTAACTTTATCGCTCATTACATAAAGGATGGATTTTTCTTTATTATCTTCGATCCAGGCACGGAGAAGATAGGAGGTATTGAAAAGTTTAATTTTGTTGTAAATAAAATTTGGTGTTTCGGCTATTAATTTAAAACTCACAATTGATCCCCGTGATTTCCAAAAATATAACCGGTAATAATTTTAAAAGCGCCACTGAACCATAGTTAGTTAAAGTTTGATAATCATCAGGTTTTAGAGGTTTGTTCTGGTAAAATTTGATAAATGATCTTAAATTAACAATATCTGTTTGCAGTGATTTGACATTTTTGTCGCTGTTTAAAAATCTGCTGATGAGTGATTTTTTGGTAAACGGTTTGAGGAGATTTTTGAAATAATCCGGAGATAATTTTTTTAAAAAATCATTATAAGCTATTCTTTGAACATTAAGATATTCAAAGAAAGCATTTTTTTTCATAAACAGAAATGATGGCAAAGTATTAATACTGTTTACGTAATTTTTTAATATTACTATTTGTTTGTCTGATGGATAAGGAGGCCCGTAATTGTCGTAATAATCGTCGGTACTCTGATTTGTTAAAACATAATATTTGCTTAACAGTAAAGAGTCTATCAGATATTGTTTGTAAGTCATGTCAAAATAATAAACCCCGTCTGTCTGTAGTACCTGAACAAAAACATGGTCTTCATAGTAAATGTTCAAGCCGGTGTTATTAGTTAATTCCAGAAAAAGACTGACTATCGCGCTGGTTAGCTGACATTCATTTTTCCCAATATATACAAAATTATTTTGGTCGCATGGATATGTTTGTATTCTTGCCAGTTCAATATATTTGGCAGAAAGTTTTTCCAGATTATTCCTGAGCAACTGATCAGGATTATTAGCAGAAATTATTTTTTTGAACATGTAAATATATCGAAAAAATTAACGAATATTTCGAATTATTTTGGGTTAATCAGCCTGTTGGAAAATATTTCCTGTTCAAAACCGATAATTTCTCTTGGTCTCAGGTCCATAAAGTTAGCCTGGAAAGATTTCCTTTGACAGTTCTAGGAAATTTTAATAAATTTATTCAAGGAAGATCAGGTTTCCTTGGAGTTTTTCATGAACGAAACTGACATCAAAAACATTAAAGGTCTGAGCACGAAAGAAGTAGCCGTGAGGCTGCAGAAATTCGGCTTTAATGAACTGCCTACTTCAAAAAAAAGAAACATCCTGGGTATTATTTTGGACGTTATTAAAGAGCCCATGTTTATGCTGCTTATCGCCGGCGGCTTTATTTATCTTTTGCTGGGAGACACCGGCGAGGCCTTATTACTGCTTTTTTTTGTATTTGTAATTATGAGTATTACAATTTATCAGGAAAATAAAACCGAACATGCTTTGGAAGCCTTACGCGATTTATCCAGTCCCAGAGCTTTGGTAATTCGTGAAGGGGACCAGAAAAGAATTGCCGGTCGGGATGTAGTTGTGGATGATGTAATGATATTGCGCGAGGGTGACAGGGTGCCGGCTGACGCGCGAATTATCTGGCAGATGAACCTGAGCGTTGACGAATCGCTTTTGACAGGCGAAGCTGCCCCTGTAAGGAAAAAAGCTGAAGAACAGAATATTGACTGCAGGGATTTGAGGCCTGGTGGTCATGACCTGCCGGTTGTATATTCCGGAACATTGGTAGTTGGCGGTCAGGGTATTGCTAAAGTTGTGGCTACCGGACCATATACCGAAATAGGGAAAATCGGTAAAAGTTTGCAAACTATTCAGGAAACAAAAACTCCTTTACAGTTGGAAACCGGCAGGATTGTAAAATATATTTTTATTTTTGCGGTTATACTCAGCCTGACTCTGGTTTTGGTTAACGGGCTAAGGCACGGTGACTGGCTGAATGGTATTCTTGCGGGGATATCGCTGGCTATGGCTATGCTTCCCGAAGAATTTCCTGTAGTTCTTACAATTTTTTTGGCACTTGGAGCCTGGCGGATTTCCAAAAACAAGGTGCTTACCCGTAAAGTATCGGCTGTAGAAACTTTAGGCGCAGCAACTGTATTGTGCGCGGATAAAACAGGTACGCTTACTCAGAATAAAATGCGTATTGCAGCACTTGTGAACGGAAATGATGTTCACAAAATAGTCTGGGATAAAAAAATTGATTTACCTGAGGCTTATCATGAGCTGATTGAGTATGGAATTCTGGCCAGCAAAAAAGACCCGTTTGATCCTATGGAAAAAGCTCTTAATGAATTGGGTACTATTACTTTGCAGACAACCGAACATTTGCATGCCGATTGGCCGTTAATTCAGGAATACCCTCTGTCACACGAGTTGCTGGCTTTATCTCACGCCTGGAAAATTAAGGACAAACAAACCTATATTATTGCGGCCAAAGGAGCACCGGAAGCAATCATGGACCTTTGTCATCTTTCTGTGCAAAAACAAAAAAGTATAAATAAAAAAGTTGAAGAGCTGGCTGACCAGGGTTTAAGAATTCTTGGAGTAGCCAAGGCCATCTGCAAGGATGATAATTTGCCCAGATCACAGCATGATTTTGAATTTATTTTCATTGGATTGATAGGCTGGCAGGACCCGATTCGTGATACAGTCCCGGGAGCGGTGGAAACTTGTTATCAGGCTGGTATCAGAGTAATAATGATCACCGGGGATTATCCGGCGACTGCCCGCAATATCGCGGAGCAGATCGGACTTAAGAACAGTGATCAGATTATTACCGGCCCGGAACTTGATAATATGAGTGATGGGCTGTTTCAGGAAAAAGTAAAAACTGTGAGTATTTTTGCCAGAGTTGTTCCTGAGCAGAAGCTGCGTATTGTAAACGCTCTTAAATCCGGCAAGCAGGTAGTGGGCATGACCGGAGACGGAGTTAACGATGCTCCGGCTTTAAAATCGGCTCATATCGGTATTGCTATGGGTGAACGCGGAACAGATGTTGCCAGAGAAGCTTCGGACCTGGTCCTTTTAAATGACGATTTTTCCTCAATTGTAGCAGCGATCAGAATGGGACGACGTATTTTTGATAATTTAAGGAAAGCCATGAGCTATATTATCTGCGTACATATTCCAATTGCAGGAATTGCGATATTGCCTGTGATTTTAGGCTGGCCCATTCTGCTATATCCTGTGCATATTGTTTTTTTAGAGCTTATTATTGATCCTGCCTGTTCTGTTGTTTTTGAATCTGAACCTGAAGAAAAAAATATTATGCAAAGACCGCCGCGTGATTCACATGCGCCGTTATTCAGTCGTAAATTACTTTTCTTAAGCCTGTTGCAAGGACTTTTTGCGCTTTGTACCGTTACTTTTATTTTTAGAATGTCTCTGATCAATGGCTACAGCGAAAAGGAGGCCAGAACAATAGCGTTTATTACACTGATAATAGCTAATCTCAGTTTAATTCTTACAAATCGTACCTGGAACAGGTCTATAATATCTTCAATTTTTACACCGAACAAATCACTTGTATTTGTATTTTCCGGAGCGATTTTATTTTTGTTTTGTATTTTATATGTACCGTTATTACAAAATATTTTTCATTTTTCTTTTATGCATATTGATGATGTTTTTGTTTCTCTATTGGCCGGCCTGCTTAGTATTGGCTGGTTTGAAGTTCTGAGAATAGTGCAAAAAAACATTAAAAAAACATCAATTATTTGATATTCCCCCCTTGAAATTTATTTATATTTCAATACACTTTAATATATACCTAAATAGAATATTGAGAACGAATTTTTTTTAAAGAATCGCAAATCAATATTCATAAAAAAAAAGGGAGGGAAAAATGGTTAAGGCCAAAGAAGTAAAAAAAGAAGTTAAGAAGAAACCAGCAAAGTCACTCAAAGAAAAAAGAGTAGCTAAAAAAGCAAAGAAGAAGTAGATAGAGTATTCGGCTGCCCCTCGTCCTGAGGGGCAGCAGTTCTTCTAACTATTAAAGAGAAATCCCACGGAAGTGGGATTTTTTATTTCTCCGGAAAATGTTTAGATTAAAAAATTTCAGGGTATATCTATTAGCAAATGCACCTGAAAAATTGCTCTGCTTTTTTTTATTTTATTTTAGTGCAGGTTTTGCTTTTTGCGTCGGGCACATCGGCATTTCATGTCTCGCTTATTAATGTAGATAACAATCAACTCAGTTCTGTAAAAAAACAGCAATCCGATACCGCTACTCCATTTAATTATTTCGTAGTTAATGATTTGCTGGATATAGCTGTGAGGCCGGACAATATTTTGTCCAGACAAAATATTCTAACCTGGACTCTCCCGACCCTTTTTTTTTACGCGACCGACAGGGATTCCACAAATTTTTTTAATACCGAGATCGAGGCCCGAGTAAGAAGTTTGCGCCTGGATTTTATCAGTGATAAATTTTTATATAACTCCTTATTCTGGGCATATATGGCCGGAGAATCTCTGCATGATGACGCCCTTTCCCGGTTCGCATATTGCGCAGGAGAAGCTGTTACCGATGCGCTCTTCCTGGCACAGAGCATCAAACATGTAGTAGGCAGGGCCAGGCCTGTTTTGACAAATGAAGGACCTTACTCGTGGTTTCACGGCAAGTCGGATATATTCGGGGAATACACCTCTTTCCCGTCATCCCACGCTACAATTTATTTTTCTTTTTCCACAGTTTTGGGCAAGGCTATCGGCAACGAATGGCTGGGAGATTTATGCGGACTTTTGGGTTTCAGCAGTTTATCAGGCCACAATCACTGGATGTCGGATATGTGGATGGGTTATCTGCTAGGTAAAAGTATCGGCAATTATGTATGGGACAAACGTAAAAATGAGAAACTGGATAATAAATGGTTTATTTATCCGGCCTTTATAGACGGCATCGAAAGCGACCTTCCGGCCATCTGCTTCAGCACCACATTTTAAAAGAGTGATAATTCTATAAGAGTCAGTGGAAACAATTACTCAATTTTCGAGACTGTTGCGAAACAGACATTTTCGTCATTCCGACCGTAGTGGAGGAATCTGAAAATGCCTGTTTTATTGATTTCGAGATTTCTCCACTACGCTTCGCTTCGGTCGAAATGACATATTAAATCTCCGATGACAATAATTTAGCTTTAAGCTAATCTATTCTTATGAAAAATTTATCGCGTTTTTTTATTTTTTTACTTTTATTTCTAAACACATCAGCATTGGCCGCTCGACTGAAAATTCCAATCCTCATGTATCATCATATCCGACTACCGCTAAGCACCGACACATTGCTGTACCACGACTTGTCGGTCTCTCCCGAACTGTTTCTGGAACACTTAACATTTTTAAAGGAGCAGTATTATGAGCCTGTAACTTTTTATGATGTTTATGAACATTACAAAAACAATAAACCCTTACCCGCCAAACCTATAATCCTGACTTTTGACGACGGCGCGGCAAATAATTGGGATGCTTTTCTGGAGCTGAAAAAATTTCAAATGAAAGCGGTTTTTTTTATAATAACATCCCATATTGGAGACGCCAAACATTTAGATGACGTCCAGCTTAAAACAATGGCTGAAAGCGGAATGGAAATAGGAAGTCATTCCAAGACTCATCGTGATCTTACGACTCTCAGCGAAATGGATTCTGCTGAAGAAATATACCGCAGTAAATATCTGTTGGAAAAGATAACCGGCAAACCGGTTGTTTCTTTTTGTTACCCTGCTGGCAAGTACAATAAAACGATTGTCGGGCAGTTGATTGATAATAATTATTTTTTTGCCAGAACAACAGAACCTGGTGTCGCCAATTTTTCCGGAATTAGAACTAAAGCTGATTTTCAGTTGAAAATTATCAGAATTCACAATTACACGAAATTAAAAGATGTTCTTAAAACATAGTAATATGTCTTTTAATAATGATATAATTTTTTATTATAATATGCGGAGGGCCTGAATATGGAAGAATGTGAAAAACTCCAAAATTGTCCTTTTTTTAAGAAATACCAATCTACAAAAGAGCTTGTTTGCAAAGGATTTATCAAAATTTATTGCCAGGGCAGTAGAAAGGATGAATGTCGGCGCAAAGAATACAGCCGCAAAAATAATATTCCGCCAAGTGATGATATGATGCCTAATGGTATCATGATGGTTACGCCATAGCCGGATATTAAACCGTAAAAAAGCATGAATGAAAATGAATTGGGGCAGATAGACGGTTATATAAGCAGGGAAGACCGAAAAAAAACCGATAAAATATTGGAATTAATGAAAAAATATGTACCGGATCATATGCTGACCCGCAGCGAACTTTACAGAAATTTAAAAGCGGACAATACAGAAACATCCGTACAATACAGAAACCTGAAGATTTATATTCAGGGTAATGATGCTCTGCTTATACAGAAATATGTAAAGGGTAAAGATACTACCGTGCTTTTTTTAAGGGCGGAAGCGGAATATGTTTTACGCGCTCTTCGTAACGGGCGTAAACTTTTGGCCGGGCTTGTCTTTGTTCTGCGCGCAAAGGGTTATGTTTATAATAATTTGAATATAGAAAATGATGAAAGCCAAAAGCTGCCCTTAATAAAAGATAACGGTAAATATATGCTGGTCTGGGATAAAGGCATGCAGGTGCTGCGTATCGGTGAAATACAGGATTGGCCTGAAGAAGGCAACAATTATCAAACAAATTTTTCACCGCTCATGTCCAAAGAAACTTTTGATTTTTTTGATAAACTTATAATCGATATCAGCAGGGATAAAAAAATACCGGTCAAGCATCTACTCAGCAACAACACGGTTTCGTATTCGCTGAGAGTTTGATCTTCCTGTTTATGATACCGGTTTTTCAGAACCGCTCTTTAGCGTTCCGATAATTTTAATAAATTTATTATTATCTTCGATCAATTTATTTACAATAATAAGTTTGATGTTTATAATTCAGAGTATTATTTTTGATTGAGGGGTTATTGCAGAAGATTTTATGAAGTACAAGATTTTAAAAAAAGAACATCTGAATAATTTTATTAATCTGCTCAGCCAGAGACAGAAAGTTTTCGCGCCAGTTAAAAAAGGTGAGAAACATTTTGTATTTGAAGAAGTTACCTCGGCAGCTCCGATCTCTATTAAATATATACCGACAATTCTTCCTCCCAAAAAGTTTTTTATGCCGCAAAATGAAACTCTGTTGGAATACAATACTCATGAGGGACAGAATATGGAGGCCGTGGTTGAGATCCAGGATATAGTGCTTTTTGGTGTTCATACCTGCGATATAGCCGGTATACAATATCTGAACCTGGTGTTTACGGACAGACCCAAAGATTTGAATTATCTGCTACGCAAAAATTCTATAACAATTATTGGGCTGGAATGTAATGATTATTGTGATGAATATGCCAGCTGTAATTTAATGGAAAACGCGCTTCCTAACGGTGGTTATGACTTGTTTTTTACAGATTTGGGAGATTATTTCATAGTCCATGTAAATACTCTTGCCGGCGATAATATTATAGAAATAACCAGATTATTTGAGGAAGCTTCTCATGCTCAGCTGGACGAACTCGACAAACTCAGGGCCAATAAAAGGAAAATTTTCAAAAACGAAATTGATGCTGACATAACCGATATCCCAGCTTTGTTTGAAAAAGGTCAGCAGAGCAAGGTGTGGGAAGATAATGGCAATCGTTGTCTGGCCTGCGGTAATTGCACCAACACTTGCCCCACGTGTTACTGTTTTGATGTAATAGATGAATTAAATCTGGACCTGAAAAGCGGTAAGAGATACAGGGCATGGGATTCTTGCCAGAGCGAACCCTTTGCCAAAGTTGCTGGAGGCGAAAGTTTTCGCAAGAGCCGTACTCAAAGACAAAAGCACAGATTTAACAGAAAGTTTAAATTCTCTGTTGATAAATACAGCCGTTATTCCTGTACGGGGTGCGGCAGATGTTCCAGGGCCTGTATGGCTAAAATAAATCTTAAGGAAACATTAACAGCACTTGTTAAGGAGCATAAATGACCAGAGATAAGAAAAAGCTGACAATAACCGAGTCGGAATATCATATTAAAAAAGGCAAAATAGTAAAGGTTAAACAGATGACCGAGGCTGAAATGTTTTTTGAAATAGCATTGGCCGATAATGAAAATTTGAACCATGATCCCGGACAATTCGTTGAGGTGTCTATTTTCGGTGTGGGCGAAGCGCCTATATCCATATCATCTTCTCCAACCAAAAGAGGTTCCTTTGATCTATGTGTAAGGAAAGTCGGTAAAGTAACCGAAGCTCTGCATAAAATGCATGTTGGTGATGAAGTAGGGATTCGTGGTCCCTTTGGTAAAGGTTTCCCTGTGCGCAACCTGGAAGGCAATGACCTTTTAATAGTCGCTGCCGGCTTGGGAATAGTACCACTTCGTTCGTTAATTAATTACGTGCTGGATAACAGACGCGAATTCGGTAAAGTTACAATTCTCTGCGGCTGCAAAACACCGCAGAATATGTTGTTCGGTGACGAGATTGATCTCTGGCAGAAAAGACTGGATATCAATTTCAGTTGTACTGTAGATAAAGCGGATCCTGAATGGCAAGGAAATGTAGGTTTGATAACATCTTTAATACCTGGGGTGGATGTTTACCCTCAGCATACTTACGGGATAGTTGTCGGCCCACCGGTTATGTATAAATTTGTAATAAAGGAACTGCTGGCCAAGAAGATTCCGGAAAGCCATATCATAGTATCTCTGGAAAGACATATGAAATGCGGTCTTGGTAAATGCGGTCACTGTCAGATAAATAATTTATATTGTTGTCAGGACGGACCGGTTTTCAGTTATGATAAAATCATGCCTTTAGAGGAGGCAATATAATGGCTAAACCAAAAGTAGCTTTTTTTGATTTCGCCTGCTGTGAAGGTTGCCAGTTGCAGGTTGCCAATATCGGCGAACTGTTACTGGATTTACTCGGCGCGATTGATGTCGTGGAATTTCGTGAAGTAATGTCTGAAAAATGGGACAAGGAATACGATGTGGCCATTATTGAGGGCAGCATTACTACAGAACACGCCGTAGAAAGGATCAAAGAAATCAGAAAACGTTCCAAAATTCTGGTTGCCTATGGTTCATGCGCTACTATCGGTGGTGTTAACGGAATGAAAAATAATTTTAGCAAAGAAGATATTAGTAAATATGTATATGGAGATTCAGCAAAATTTTTTCCAACAATAGATGTTATGGCTGTGCACCAGGTAGTAAAAGTTGATTATTTTGTGCATGGCTGTCCAATCTATCCGCCTGAATTTGTAAAAGTTATTAAAGCAATTTTAGCCGGACTTCCTTATTATGTACCGGATAACGCAGTATGTACGGAATGCAAACTCAATGAAAATGTTTGTGTGTATGAACGCGGTGTTACCTGTTTGGGCCCGGTTACCAGAGCAGGATGTAATTCCTGGTGTATAAACAACGGCAATATTTGTTACGGCTGCCGCGGAATGGTCACTAATCCCAATGAAAACGGTGCCAGGGATGTAATTCAGAAATATAATATCAATATGGATTTGGTAGTTAATAAATTAAAAATGTATAATACCTGCCGGGAAAAGGATATTCAGGGGAAGGCTAAAAATGAGCACTAAGAATATGAATATAAAAGTTGAATATTTAACACGTGTTGAAGGTCACGGAAATATTGTAGTAGATGTAACCAACGGGAAACTGGAAAATTGTCGGCTGGATATTGTGGAATCACCAAGATTTTTTGAAGGGATGTTGCGGGGACGTTCGATTTTTGAAGCGCAACATATAACTTCAAGAATATGCGGCATTTGTGCTTGCGGACATACTTTGGCTTCCATTCAGGCTGCTGAAGACGCAATCGGGTTTGTACCTTCCGAACAGACAATAAAACTCAGAGAATTACTATTACATTACGAAATGCTGGACAGTCATTTTTTGCATATTTATCTGCTGGTTGCTCCGGATCTTCTGGGAGTAAAAAGTTTTGTTCCCTTGATAGATTCTCATAATGCCGTTGTACGCAGAGCGTTAAGATTAAAAAAAGTAGCTAATGATGTTTGTGCCATATTGGTTGGCAGACATGTTCATCCTATTTCGGCTATCGTTGGAGGCTTTACCAAGCTGCCATCCGAAGCTGACCTTGATTCCACGCTTAAAATGCTTGAGGGTTTAAGACCTGATGTAGAAGCTACCATTGAGCTGGCCGCTACACTTAAATTTCCAGAATTTGAAAGAGACACTGAGTATGTCGGGTTGGTAAGTGATGACAGTAAATATCCATTACTTATGGGCGATATAGGCTCAACAGATAAGGTAAGAATGAAAAAACAGGATTATAGAAAAATAACCAACGAATTTGTTGTGCCTCACTCCAGTGCCAAACACGCTAAATTAAGCCGCGAATCTTATGCTGCCGGGGCTTTATCCAGATTTAATTTGAATGCTGACAAGCTGCATCCGGCTGCAAAAAAGCTTGCTGATCAGCTGGGGTTTAAACCGAAATGCACTAATCCTTATTTGAATACTGTAGCTCAGCTTGTAGAATGTGTACACAGTCTGGAAGACTCTATTCAGATTATAAAATATTTTAAAAATAAGGGTGTTAATCATAGCGAGGCAGTACTCGTAGGTGTTAATGAGCAGAAAAAAATCAAAGTTCAAAAAGGTAATGGAGTTGGAGCGGTTGAAGTCCCCAGGGGTATACTTTTCCATAATTATGATGTTAATGAGGAAGGTATTATTCTTAATGCAAATTGTATAATTCCAACCGGACAAAATTGTAACAACATAGAATATGATATGAAAAAACTGGTGCCGGAAATGCTGGCCGAAAACAAGACGGAAGCGGAGATCACGCTGGCATTGGAAATGCTGGTTCGCGCTTATGACCCTTGTATTTCCTGTTCGGCGCATTTTTTGGATATAAAGTTTGTTAAGCACTGATATTCAAGACGCATTAAATCCAGAACAAAATTCCAAACTTCTCATTATTACCGTCGGCAATGATTTTCGTGCTGATGATGGAGTGGGTCCCTATATAGCTCAAGCTTTCCCCAACGGCATAAATGACAACATTTATCTTATAAACGCTGGTCAGCAGCCTGAAAATTTTATAGACCAGGCAACAGACCTTAATCCTGAAAAGATCATAATCGTTGACGCTGCTTATTTCCAGGGCGAACCCGGTGAATGTCGTCTTTTTACGCAGGATTATATCCCTGAGACAACCTTGACTACACATATTTTTCCTTTAAAAGCCCTGGCTGGAATATTGGCTGCTGACACAAAAGCAGAAGTGTTATTTTTGGGAATTCAGCCCATATCAACTGAACTGGGCCAAACCATGTCAGTTGAGGTTAAGAAAAATGCGGATGAAATAATCGACTTTTTAAATTCCCGATAACAATTAAAATACAACTGATCCCTTGAATCTTCGAAAAAGGGGAATATACTGGAATTAGTACTGTGTAGCGGAAATCATTATTCCAGAGTTCAGCCCGGTACATATTAAACTCAGAGGCGGGTAAGAAAGAAGATATCAACATCCTAATAACCAGATTCAGCAGTACAATAGTTAAATCATGTTGGATAAAGAGACCATCGATAAAATAAAGATTATCCTGTCTGCTGATGATATGGAAGCTATCCTGTTTATTCCTTCAGATATTGCGGAAATTAATATCAATTATTTATATCAGG
>JAQURL010000057.1 GCA_028715625.1 Candidatus Margulisiibacteriota bacterium
TATTATCAAAGAAAAAAAGAGTATTGTTATCATATTTCAGCGGTGGGATAACCGGAACTTCATTTGCGGCCAATTTTCCCAGAAATGTATGTTCCTCAAGGATTTGTTCCTTGTTCCAGCGGTCCGGCCTGTAAAACTTCACAATAATTTTTTCTTTGTCAGCAGCTTTTTGCAGTTCATAAACCCGATTAACATAACTGTTTCTGGGAATTAACAGATTGGAAAGTTTTTCCTTTATTATTCTTTCTACCGTATTTAAAACAGCATCCTGACTGAGTGATTGCCAAATATCCTGCATGAATAAATTATATCATGAACCGAAAAAGTATTATTCGTTTTCATCCAGTATGCTTCGTATATTACTTTCAGCCAGCCGAATACCTGCAAGTGATTGATAGGCTATATCGGTTTCCGTACCGGTTTTATCATCAGGTATCAGGTAACTGGCATAAACCACACCTGCTGTAGGCGCTAAATACCGAATTCCAAAAAGGCCGAAGCCGGAATTTTTCTTTTCTGTTCCGTCTTTCAAATCATGGCCGGAAAGTCCGAATATTGAAGCCATTTCAATAACATCATTAATCTGCCATCTATTGGTAGATTTACCATTTCCAATCCAGTCAAAAAGTTGTCCCACAAAAATTCTGTTACGGAGTCCGGTCCGTCTTACAAGTTTTTCAATTATTTCTTTTCTCTTTTCAATGGTTACTCGCTTAATTCTTTCATTAAGCGACAAATGATTATAAAAATTTAAAGAATCCAGAATTTTCTCAACGTGTTCATTAATAATTGAGCGAGCGTTAACCAGAATTTTATTCAAAGGAAAACCCTGCGCTTCATCCCTGATTTTAATCAAATAAAGATTATCTTCGCTCATTTTGGAAAGTTCAATATTTAACCTGATTTTGTTTAAAAAGGTTGTATTT
This sequence comes from Candidatus Margulisiibacteriota bacterium, assembly GCA_028715625.1. NCBI lineage: Bacteria > Bacillati > Candidatus Margulisiibacteriota > Candidatus Margulisiibacteriota bacterium. The sequence goes on from JAQURL010000057.1 coordinate 927, forward strand.
TTTAACCTTTCAAGAAATTGCGAAAAGTTTTCGCCATCAGCTCTTTCAAGCATTTCATCCCCTAGTTTTCTGGTCATGGCAAAAAAACTGTTCTTGATACTGTTATAAATAATGGATATAAAAAGATTAGGGTACGTTTTCAACATCTGATCATTGTTTATTCGCAGGAATATTCCTTCGTTATTTTTTCTAACCTCCGGAGTTGGATTTATATGCAAACCCCACAATAATTGCAGTTCATGATTCTGCCTGAAAGCTTTTTGATAACCGTCTTCTCCATATAACCTCAGGAGAACCAGACCTGATGAAACCAGACATATCCCGGCCGGATTAAGATCGTTTAAGGGCTCCTTTTCCAAACGGATATTGCTCAAGTTAGTAATGATCCCCAAAGGAAAAGATATTATCTGCTGCAGTGAAACAATATTAGCCGGGGTAAAAACTTTTCTTAAAATATCCGACATCATTGTCAAGGTATTGGGATATTCCGCAATTCTTTTGTTATATTTGGCCGGATCGTCAAAATTATAAAGTGTCATATTTAAAGTATGTATGGGCAGCATGTTGCTTATATCATGACTTAAAAATTTTAATATCTGAACAAACTCCATATACATTTCCGGTGTTAACAATTCTTTTTTGTCATTTATTATTGAGTATATTTGGTTGGCCATGTTGCCGCCGGTGTTTCTACAAATTTTAATTATCTTCAGCAACTCCTTTCTTACAGCTAACATTTCATTAAAGGTCAGGATATCTTCGCTCTTTTCCAGGGTTGCGATGATGTTTTTAAGAGCAATTTCAATGCGGGGCAAATAATTCTTATAGTAATTTTTATAAATTCTCTCCATTTTTTTGATGAAAGGAAAAATTTCAGGAGAGGCAAAAGCTTCTTCAAATGTATTTATCCTGATCCCTGCCAATACGCTTTTTTCTACAGAGATAATTTTATAGCTCATATTAAATATATCGAGTCTGAAGATAATAAATCGCAAATATCAGTCATTCAAAAATATCAGAGAAGTGATAGCTGAAACATCCGAATATAACTATATTTTAAAACTATCTCCAGGGCACTGTCAGCTGTAAAGCTTTCAATTTCACTTCCAGTTCCAGTCCTTCCAGTGTCGGCTTAACTTTACCGTCTGTGGTTTTTACCAGTTCCAGTTTTTCCGCCTCAGCTAAGGCTTCTTTTTTATTATTTTTCTGCAAGGCACTTATCATCTTCTGGTCAGCGCTGGAAAGCGATATAGAATTCTGCCAGTAATCCTCAAAAGCTTCCCAGGTAAAAGGGCACCAGCGGCTTACAATCTGTTCTCCGATTACGCGAGAATATTCACGTATTTCATACTGGGCCTTGCTGTCCAGACGCAGCAAAAGAAAATGCAAAAGATTATGCAGATCTATCTTCCAGTATGCCTCAGTATATGTCGCCAGCGGCAGGTCCTTACGAGCCAGTTCCCGGGCAATTCCTGCTTCAATACGCTTATTATATTCAGCGTAACACATCTGCTGAAGTTTTTTTTCGTTAGCTGTAAAAACTTTGCCCTTGGTTTTATCCAGAAAACCCTCACTGCCCTGTTTATTATTCAATGCCTGCATACGCCAGGCATCCGGTTTTGTCTGATAAGCAGCATCAATCGCAATTGAATAACGCGTAGAATATTCATTAACATTGGCTGTACGGTGACGTATCCATTGTCTCCAGCAGTCCATAGGAACACGTACATGAAGCTTGATCTCGCACATTTCAAAAGGGCTGGTATGCAGATGACGCATCAGATAACGTATAAGCTGCCGGTCCGATTGCTTGGTTTTTGTCCCAGCTCCATATGATACTCTTGCCGCCTGAACTATGGACTCGTCATTACCCATATAATCTACCACACGCACAAAACCGTCATCCAGGACTTTAAGTTGCTTCCCGAGTATTCGGTCCAGTGTTTTTGCTGTTTTGCGAGGCAGATGTTCGGCAGTTTTTGTCATGAATAAAAGCTCCTTTGTATAAATATTTAATTTATAGTCTAAGGGAAAAATATTTAACCTGCAATGGGGTGGAAACCGCTATTTTTTGATAACTTATTTATTTTTTAAATAATTTTATATATATTATATATAATCTATTCATACCAACAGCATAGGTCTCTTGCTGTCATTGAAAACCTGATTAATTAAAGGAGCTTGATAATTCTATGAACAAAAAAGTTTTCACCGAACAAACATATGGCATTTCAGCTATCCAGTCTTATAAAATAATTCCCAAAAAAAATAACCTGCAACAAACTATGCTTTACACCTCCCGGTTAATAAATAATGGCCTTAATTTTATCGATTCAGCTCAAAAAAAAAGATTCGTTTCCTACCAGGAATTCTTCGTTGAAGCTTTAAAAACTCTTAACTTTCTTCAAAAAAAATTACAACTGCAAAAAGGCTCGCACCTGATGATCATTGCCGAAGACCCTTATGAATTTATAAAAATATTTTGGGGTTGTCTGCTGGGCAATATAATTCCTGTTCCATTGAATATCCGTTATAGTGAAATGCATTACAAAAAATTATGTAACATTTTTGAAATACTGGATAATCCGGCGATAATTATTCCCAAAGACAGCATAGTGCCGCTCATGGAAACAGCAACTAATGAATATTCACAGGAACTGGCTAAAAAAATCAAAGCAAAGGTCATAACGCCCCAGGAAATAATATTAACAACAACCTCAACAGATATCTCTTCCAGTGAACAGGATGATATCGCCTACCTGCAATTTTCCTCGGGTTCTACCGGTCAGCCTAAAGGGATAAAAATTACTCACAAAAATGTTATGGTGAACTGTCAAACCATACATGATACTCTGGGCCTCACAAAAGAAGACAGTTTCTTAAGCTGGTTACCACTCAGCCATGACATGGGACTTATCTGTTTTCATCTGACTCCGTTTATTTATGGTTTAACCCAGTCGCATTTACTCACAACGACTTTTGTAAGGAATCCGGGCTTGTGGCTGGAAAAAGCCGCCGAATTAAAAGCCACAGTTTTAGGTTCGCCTAATTTCGGTTTCCAACATACATTGCGATATTTTTCACCTACGGATTTTAAGTCCGATTTAAAAAATATCCGTTTAATACTGAATGGCGCCGAACCTATTTCCCGCAGAATTACTGACGAATTTCTGAAAACCATGAAAACCTATGGTTTGTCTTCATTTTCTATCTGCCCCACCTACGGTCTTGCCGAGGCGACTCTGGCTGTAACCTGTAATAAACCCGGAACTGCTTTTCGGGCTATTTGCATAGACCGCAGAAAGGTCTCGGTTGGCGATGCCATAAAATTTTGCGAACCGAAGAATGGTTTCTCGTCTGAAATTGTAGATGTAGGCTACATTCTAAAGCCATGCAAATTAAGGATTGTAGATTATGAAAACATTTCTCTGGAACAAGGTAGGGTTGGACTAATCCAGCTTAACGGGCCCAACATTACACCGGGCTACCTGGATAAAAAACAGAATATCACCTCTTTTACCGCTGACAACTGGTTGAATACCGGTGATATCGGTTTTTTATGGGAAGACCGGCTTTTTATCCTGGGCAGGGAAAAAGATATTATTTTTATAAATGGTCAAAATTATTACGCCAGCGATCTGGAAAATCTGGCAGATACACTTTCGTTAAAAAATTCCAAGGGATGGGCCATAGCCGGGACCTTTAATCCTGACACCCAGAAAGAAGAAATATTATTCTTTATGTCAGGAAGATACAAACCGGAAGAATCTTCAGAAATAGCCCAAAAAATTAAGGAACTTTATCTGGAACAGGACCTGGTCATCAGCAAGGTTCTGTTTATCAAGTCTCTGCCCAGGACCACAAGCGGCAAAGTGCAAAGGCATATACTCATACAGAATTATTTAAATGGAGCATATCAGGAACCTCTTCAAAAAGAGGTCTCTTCATATATTAATCCTTCCGTTGTTGACACTGTAATTGTAAGGAATGATTCAAAAACCGAAAAAATTCTTCTTACAATGTGGGGAAATATATTTCAGAAAAATAATATTCAGATAACAGATAACTTTTTTGAACTGGGTGGAAGCAGTCTGCAGGCTTTCAGGCTTGTTTATGAACTGTCCGACAAACTGGGCATCAGTTTAAAATCCGGGATAATTCATGAATATCCGAATATCAAAGAAATGGCAAAGCATATAGATACAATGACAGCAGGCACGGACCTGACGCAATCTGGCTCAACTACTGAGATAAAACATGAAAATTTCAATTTATTGCCTCTCCAACAAACTTTTTATGAACAAACACAGCGTACGGGTCTTCATCCTTATATTTTAATTGATTTTACAGTTTCCGGTACAGCACGACTGGATCTCTGGACTACAATACTGGGCCAGATACCTTTGAGGTTTCAAACTCTTGGAACAGCCATCCATAAAGTTTCAGGATTACCTCAACAGCATATACCACAAAATATACTTTCCAGATATGGAATTCATGATCTGGGCAACATCGACCCATTGCAGCAGCAAAACCAAATTGACTGGTTAATTAAGGATTTATGCGCTCAGGATTTTGACATGGAAAAAGGCATTTTCGCTTATAGTCTGCTCATTAAAACATCCTTTTCCAAAGTACGCATGTTGCTTTATTGTGCTCATGCAGCTATAGACGGTTTAAGTGCTGAAATTATGGTCAGTCAGATTCTAGCCTGGTATAACTGTCTCTTGAAAAATCTGCAATATCCCTTGCCCTCGAAAAATTATTTTAATTATCTGGCAGGGTTGGAACGGCAGCTTGATCAAAACAAATCTATTGAGTCTGGTAAAGATTACTGGCAAAACAAACTATCCTGCTGGAATGCCCGTCTCGCTTGGCCGGTGAGTGTTATAAAGCCCGCAAATCCTTTATCTGCGCTTATTAAAACCAGAGAACAAATAATTGAACAGTCCGTTGTGACAAAACTAGTTATGGTTGCAAAAAAACATCAGGTTTCTCCAGCCAGTTTACTAATTACTATGCTGGCCAACTCTCTGGAAACCGTTACCGGGCAGCAGGAAATCATTATCAATACTCCGGTAGCAAATCGCAAACACTTATTCAAGGAATCAGTCGAATGCGCCGGCTGTTTCGCAGATGTGTATCCGCTACAGGTAAACCATCCGCTGGGGTTATCGTTACCAAAACTTACCAGGCATTTTCAGAATGAACTGGTAAATATTATGGCCCATTCCGACTTTCCGGGAAGACAGGTTATTAAACTTTTTAACGATCTGAAGCAAACAAATGTCCGAAGTCTGAGCGATCTGGTTTTTGTTTTTCTGGAGCAACCTCTTCTGGAATCGGATAGCTTGAAGCTGGACCAGCTTGCTTTAAAAACCGGGGATTGCGATACTGCTATAATTCTTAACGTTATCAGACTGCAGGAAACTTTAACCTGTTTCTGGAATTATCGGTGTGATTGTCTGGATGAAGAAACAATCGACATACTGACCGGTTGTTTTTCCTCACAACTGGCGAATCTGGAAAAGGAAAACCTATCCTTCTCTGGCGAAGAACAACATATTCTTCCGGCTCAGGGCCAACAACTGATTTCCAATCATGTCAGCAACAAGTTAATAGCGGCGGGCCCTAAAGAATATTATGAAGTATCTTCAGAACAAAAACGTTTATATTTTTTGCAAACCATAAACCCTGATCAGACAAACTACAACTTGTCGGCGATCCTGAAGCTGGATGGAAAACCGAACTATAAGCGGTTTAAAACTTCATTAAAAAAACTGATAGACAGGCATGAAGGCCTGCGAACAAGCTTTCATGAGATAGAAGGGAATATTGTACAAAAAATTCATAAAACAGTTATGCCCGTCATAAACAAAATCATTCTGAAAAACCTGAGCATGGAAAAATATTTTGAAGGCTTCCAGAAAGCTTTCCGGCTTGATTGTCTGCCTTTGTTTCGATTGGAATTGGTTAAAGATGAAAATAATGTTTATTTATTATTTGATATACACCATATTATAACCGATGCTCAGACCTTGAATACTCTGATTAAAGACTTTATCTGCTTCTATAATGGAAATAATCCTGAACCACTAGATTTCAGCTATAAAGACTATGCATATACTCAAAGCCAATTTTATCTTTCATCTGCCTTTAAAGCTCAGGAAAAGTTCTGGCTGGACAAATTCAGTACTGAAATTCCCATACTCAATTTTCCCAGTGACTTCAGCAGACCGGCAAAGTTGACAATGAGCGGAGAACGCCTGGATTTCAAAATAGACGATAAATTGTTTCAGAAGGTTAAAGAGTACACGGTTAAGAACAAACTGTCTCCTTATATATTTTTTATGGGAATTTTTTCTTTGCTTCTGAGCAAGTACTCTCAACAGGAATCGCTAATCATTGGCTCAACCATTTCCAGCCTGGCAAAATACGCCGAATTAACAAATATTATCGGAATGTTTGCCAATACTCTGGCCATACCGATTAAGCCCGGCTATCACTTGACTATTGAACAATTTTATAATGAACTGCGCCGTTGCCTGTTTGAAGTTTATGATTATATGGACTATCCTTTTGACAGACTGGTTAATGAGCTCAAACTAAATCGTGAAAATAACCGTAATCCCCTGTTCGACGTAATCTTCAGCTATAACCGGCTGGATTTTTCAATATTAGAACAATTACCGTTTAAAGTAAATTTCGTTAAACAACCAGTGAAGCGGGTGAAATTTGATTTATCATTGGAAATCAATGAACAAGCAGGGGAAACCGGACTTAGTTGGGAGTATAGTACTGAACTGTTTAAACCTGAAAAAATTATAAGAATAAATAATCATTTTTTACATCTGCTCCGTCAAGTATTAAATGGTTCTCCTGATACTCTGCTAAAAGATATCGAACTGATAACTCCGAAAGAAAAAAAGCAGATATTACATGAATTCAACAACACTGCAGCTCCTTACCCCAAGGATAAAACAATTCACCAACTTTTTGAAAAACAGGTTGAGCTTAACCCGACCAATATTGCTGTAGTTTTCGAAGACCAGCGCTTGACATATTCCGAGCTTAACGCCAGGGCTAACCAATATGCTCATATTTTGAGAGATAAAGGGGTTAAACCGGATTCCATTGTTGCTCTGATGATTGACCGGTCGCTGGAAATGATTATAGCCGTTCTGGCTATCCTCAAAGCCGGAGGTGCCTATCTGCCCATTGATCCTACCCTGCCGGAAGCACGTATTGCTGATATCCTTCAGGACAGCGCTGCTCATTTTCTTTTGAGCAAAGAAACTCTGGTGCAGCAAAAATCAGCAGAAACATTTAAAAGTACAGAAATTATATTTATGAATAACATTGAATTCGGCAAAAATACAGGAAAAAATCTGCCGGTTATTAATAAATCTACAGACCTTGCTTACATCATATATACATCCGGAACAACCGGCAAACCAAAAGGTGTAATGATTGAACACAAGGGAGTTATTAATTTATGCTTCTGGCATAATAATTATTTTACTATTAAAGATAAAATTATATCCGCCTGTTTTTCGAATTTTCAATTTGACGCATTTGTTTGGGAAATATTGCCGTACTTAATTAACGGAAGCGTCATTCATCTTTTATCCGAAAAAAATAAACTTGACCCCATTTCTTTAAATAATTATTTTAAAAAAAATGTTATCAATATTTGTTTTTTACCGACACAAATTTGTAAAGAATTTGTTAAATTAAACAACACTTCATTAAAACTATTGCTAACTGGCGGGGAAGCTTTGACAAATGTCGACAACAAAAACAATTATCAAATTATTAATAATTATGGCCCAACCGAAAATACAGTGGTAAGTACGTTTTTTCGGCTGAATAAATCCTTTGACCCCATTCCTATCGGCAGGCCCATTAATAATACTGCTATTTATATCTTCAATAAAACAAATCAGCTAATGCCAATAGGGGTGCCTGGAGAATTGTTTGTTGGCGGAGATGGACTGGCAAGAGGGTATTTGAACCGTCCGGACATGACAACCCAAAAATTCATTAATAATCCTTTGGATAAAACTGAAAAATTATATAAAACCGGCGACTTGGGCTTCTGGTCTGAAAACGGTGAAATCATTTTTATGGGCAGAGCTGATAATCAGGTAAAAATCCGTGGTTTTCGTATTGAATGTGGGGAAATTGAGGCTTATTTATTAAAATATCCCCAGCTAACCAATGTGTTTGTGACTGCGCTGGAATTCGGAAATAATGACAAACGCCTCTGTGCTTATTTTACAGCTACAAAAATACTTGATAGAAAAGAAATTAAAAATTTTTTAAGTAAAAGGTTACCTTCTTACATGGTCCCGGCCTATTTTATTCAACTGGAAAATTTCCCTTTGAATCGCAGCGGTAAAATTGATACAAAACAATTACCCAGACCCGATTCAACTATAAAAAAAATAACATCAACTGCTATCTTTACCTCTTTAGAATTAAAAATCCGTAAAATTTGGGAAAATATTTTGCAAAACAAGAATATAAGTCCTGATGACAACTTTTTTGAAATAGGGGGCAATTCTCTGTTGGCTATAAAGCTGGTATCACAACTTCAACCTTATGGTAACCTGGGACTTACTCAGATTTTTGAACTACCCACAATACGCAAGCAGGCAAATCACATTGAATCATCGAAAACCGCGGGTTTGCAGGAAAGAGTAAAACATTTTTATCTGAACATGTTACGATTTAAAAAATATTCCAGCGGTAAGCATGATACAAAAATACTCATTGCGGATAAACAAGCAGCTTATTATCAAAAAGTGAACAGCATGAAAATCTCAGTGACAGGGCAAGAGAAAAATTATCAAAAAGTTCTGCTTACAGGCGGGACCGGCTTTCTGGGCACGCATCTTCTTTATGAACTTCTCATTCAAAAAGATTGTGAAATATTCCTGCCCGTACGTGGTAAAGACCAAAATGAAGCTGAAGCAAGGCTCAAACAAAAACTGGATTATTATTTCAGTCCCAATTTGTATCAAATTTATAAATCACGTTTAAGGGTAATTTGCTCAGACCTAACTCAACCAGAAATGGGGATAAATTCTGAATTATATGCAAAAATGTGTTCTGAAGTGGAAGCTATATATCACACTGCAGCTGATGTAAGACATTATGGTCCTTATGAACAGTTTTATAAGTCTAATGTTCTCCCTACTGAAGCTTTAATCGATTTTGCCAAACAGGGTTTAATCAAGGACATACATCATATTTCCAGCATGGGACTGGCTATAGGAGAAATTAAAGATACACCCGCTTATTTATTCACCGAATTTGATCAAGACTGCGGTCAAAAAATAGCAAACAATTATGTTCGTTCCAAGCTGGAAGCGGAAAAAAGAATTGAACAGGCAGGAAAGGACGGGCTCAAAGCTTATATTTATAGAGTTGGCAACATTTTTAATCATTCAACATCAGGCAAATTTCAAGAAAATATTGCCAGCAATGCGTTTTATTCATTTTTTTCATCAGCTCTAAAAATAGGTCATTATTATTCGGAAGCTTGTTTTGAATTTAATTTGTCTGCCGTAGATGAGATAAGTAAAGCCTTATTATGCTTGTCCACCAGGGAACATCTTCCACATCATTGCTTTCATATTTTCAATCCGAATACACTTATGGATAAAAATATCTGGCATTATTTAGAAACTTTTTATAACTGGATACAACCGCTCTCTCTTCCAGACTTCTGCCTTTATATTTTAAAAAACTATCATAACAAAGAATATCAACAGGACATTGAAAACATTTTACTTATTGCCGAATCGCATCTGGGTAAAACTTGTTTTATGGCTGCATCCGAGTATACTCAAAATTGTCTGGCTCATTTTGGCTTTTCCTGGCAAAAGGTCGGAAGGGAACAAATAATAGAGATGATAAAAACCATGCAGCAAAGTGGCTTATTCAACAACACTATGAATAGTAAAACAGTAAAAGAAAAAGTTGAGGTCCTGGTTTAAACCGGGAATACATAATTTGGATATAAACCCTCTAAAGCTGCAGTTCTTAAATAAAACGAAAACCATTGATGCCAGTCTTTGTCTGGCTCCATCAGCGGATTTTGATATAATCTGCGCAAATAAAACATACTTTCTGTCGTCTAATGAACAATCGGTTTTTAACGATCTCCTTCATGCATCACGACGTCAGACCTATCTTCTGGGCCGTTATTGCGCCAAGACTGCGATTTCATCATTAAAAAAAATATACTTCAAGGAAACAGAAATAAAAAATGGGATATTTGGCCAGCCGCTTTTATCAGCATCCCGTCACCTTGATCTTGAAGTAAGCATCAGCCATTGCGGATCAACTGCCGGTGCATTTGTTTTTCCAACTGCTTACCCAATGGCCCTGGATGTGGAGGATATTAATATTGAATATACTTCTATCATCTCATCTTTTCTATCCGAAAAGGAAAACAACCTGATTTCAGGATCAAAAAAGCATTTAGATGTCTATACAACTGCAATCTGGACTGCCAAAGAAGCCCTGGGAAAAGTGCTGAAATGCGGCTTCCTGGCTGAATCGAATATTTTTGAAATAAAATCCTTTGAATATAATTCCGTCGATCAAATTTTCAAAGGAAAATTTTCTTTTTTCCCCAATTGGAATTTTCTGGTAATAACAGCCGGGCAAACTATGCTTACCCTGGTATTTCCTTCGGCCTTAATATTAAATACCAATCAATGTATAATTAAAGATATGCTCAATAGCGTCATGGAATCAAATTCTAAATAAATGATAACAACAATCCAAGTTTTAACGATTATTATTACACTGGGAATAGGTTTGTTTGTGCTCTTGCAAAGAAAAGAAACCGTTAACCGGTTATTTTTTGCTATATCCCTTTCTATATCAGGATGGATTGCCAGCATAGTATTATTCTATGCTACCGGAAATGTTTGTTTCTCTTTATCAGTTTATCTGTCCGGCACATTTTTTGCGTTGTTCTTCCTGATATTTTCTTTTTATTTTCCAAGACCATTTATCAGAAATAAAAAAAATCTGATCTGGTTTTGTATCCCTGCATTAATAATAATAATAATAATATCAAGTAATACCCGCTTCATTACCAAATTGTCATTTATAAATGGCGTTCTAAAAATAAATTTCGGCCCTTTGTTTTATTTGTTTTTTGCATATTTTTTAATTTATTGCGCTTTTGGGATATGGAATATTATACGTCGCTATAATGTGCTGACCAAACCCAATCAAACCAGGGTTGTTGTCTTCATCGCAGGATTTATACTTTCTATATTTTCTGTTATTCTTATTAATGTTATCCTGCCTTTACTGGATATTACCGGATTCGTTAACTACGGCCCACTATCCATCCTGATTCTGGTTTCTTCAGCTGCTTTTGCCATAGTTAAACAAGAAATGTTTGAAATACATATAAGTATATCCAAGACGGTTGCATATATGATAATTTTTTGTTCGCTGATCTTGTCATTATTAATCGTGCATACAATCATTCATTTTAATTATTTTATGCATATGGTTTTTGAAGTGTTGCTTATAACTTTCTGGGTACTGACTATCCCTAGATTCAGAGAGTGGCTGCAAACGCCGACAACCGCGAAATGGATTGTCAATAAATACAGGCCAGAAGAACATCTTCAGCGTTTGTTTCTGGCTTTAAAAAAAGTCGATTCAGTTGAAAAATTTATTTATGTTCTGGAAAAATATCTCAAAGAAAGCATAGGTTTGAGTAATCTGGAAAGCTTTCTGTTGCAGCAGGATAATAATGATTCAACATGGTCTTTTGTTTCCTGTGCAACAAGTGTCAAATATCCGGTATCAAAACCCTTTGTAGAAAAGTTATTGAAAATATTCAACTCAAACAAAGATATCAAAACAGTGGGTGAAGAGTTGCGTAATATAATTATCGAAACCGGTATAGAACCAAAAAACTTCCTGCTGCCACTGCATACCGAGAAACGAATTGTTGGATTTATTAATTGCGGTAAAAAGCTGTCTGAAGACGCATACAATTCCAAAGACACTCATATTTTATCTATGATATCGGAAATATCCTGTATTATTCTGGAACTATTACAACCTTACGAAAATATACGTGAAATTTTCAACAAAAACCAAAAAATTATTTATGATAATCAGCGGCAGCTCTTGGAGACAGCCGAGCTTGAACGTATGAACAATTTTATACAGGAATACAACCATGAAATACGCACACCACTGACCCTGATAATTGGAAAAGCAGAAGAAATTCTTTCTGATAAGCCCAATGCAAAAACCTTAACCTCCTTAACTTCTATTATCCTTACACAGGCCGGACGAATACAGGAGATTATAGATGCAGCAGCTTCTATGACAATTCTGACAAAAACAGATAAGTTATACCCTGTAGATATCAATGAACAAATTTGCCTGGCTTTAGAACATTACCCTGTTTCAGGTATTGCAATACAGAAAAACCTTAAGGCCAGCGAAAAAATTTTTGCTGTAAAAAATCAGTTGGAAGTTATCCTTATCAATATCATTAAAAATGCTTGTGAATCAATGGACAATAAAGGCAACCTGGTAGTTGAAACCAGGGATAAAACCATTAATAATGAAAGGTTTGTGGAAATAATTATCCGTGATACGGGGCGCGGTATTCCTGAAGCTGACCTGCTCAAGGTCTATACACCTTTTTACAGCACAAAGGCGACTGAAGGTCGGGGATTGGGATTATCCATAGTGCTTCGTCTGGTAGAACATTTCCAGGGAAATATAGAAATAAAAAGCGATCTGGACAAAGGTACTTCAGTATACATCACATTCCCTGCTGCGAAGTAGTTCGCCAGAAGATCAAATGAGCAATAAATGACCGAGATCTGTAATAAAAAGCTGCTCATTCTCCTTATTGAGAGCGTTGATTTCCAGAAACTTTCTAATATATTTGTAGATCAGGCCCTGTGAAATAGACTGGTTTTTTACGAGCTCCAATGTTGTTATCCCGGGCTTTTTAATAATCGCTTTGAGCAGGTTCTTCTGAGCATCATTAATTTCATATTCAACTTTGGGCAGGCAAATTACCTTATTACTTTTTTCAGGCAGGTATAATATATACTTTATTCGTTCTGCTCTGGCATAGGCACCGAAAAGGATGCCCAGCGTAATAAGCTTGTCACCTGATGATATGTCTATAAACACAACGGTTTCCTTGGGAAGATTATCTATTATTCTGGCAACTTCCCTGCTAATCTCAATCATATCCTTATACTTGATTGAACTCTTTGTAACTATTTCAACATCGGGGGACAGACTATTTTTAAATGTGGCCAGCGATTTACTGGAATGACTATCCATAATCTCCGGCAATATTAAAAAAATCTTGTTTACGGAATAATTATTTACATTCGCCAGTATACCCCGGTAATTATAAAGCGTACCGATCATCACCCGAAGTTTCCTGGGTTTGGCAGGCACCACAGATTCTTCTGTTCCAGTGAAATGCTCTGAAGCTGATGCGGAAGCGTCTTTATCTTTTTCACTTTTATTTATTTCATCGGATAAAAATCCTTCCAGCTTTTCGTAGCATTTTTCAACAGTCTCGGCGATCATGCGCTGAGACTCTCCCTTAAATATCCTCTCCAGTGTATCTAAAAGTTCATTACGATTAAATGGTTTTTTCAAATAGCTGCAAACCGCTCCGTATTCACTATGTGTTGCTGTCATCCATTTATCCTTGTCTTCATAGGCAGAAAGAATTACTACAGGTATCTTGGGCTTCGTTTTTTCGTCATAACGCATTCTGCGCAAAAATTCCAGTCCATCCATTCCCTGCATTTTAATATCAAGAATGATCGCTTTTATCTTGCTTTCGCCAATTCCTAAAAAGCGTTTATGCAATTGATACAATTCCAATGCCTGCTGACCATCATAGGCGTTAATTACATCATATTTTTTAGTTTTCAAAAGGATATTGGTGACATGGTCTGCCAATTCTCCATTATCTTCGACAACCATAACTAATTTTTTTGCGCTCATTTTTTCACCTGCTTTATATTATATTTTAATGGAAATTTTTTATTTTACAAATTTTTTATTCCGTTTTTTGAGAAATCTTTATTTTATTATCTTTAATATATATAATATTGCATATCACACATATAATAATGGGGGGGGCGGTAATGAAGGTTTTATTAATAGAGGATGACCCTGTTTGTGTAAAACAATTGCAGTATATACTAAAAGACCGTGGAATAATTCATTCCGCGATGACAGCAAAAGAAGCCGTAGCGGCCTTTGAACATGCCTTGCAAACAAAACAACCCTATAACTTTGTTACGTTGGATATTTTCCTGCCGGATAAAGATGGATTTGATGTTCTGCTGGAAATTAGAGATCTGGAAAAAAAATATTCTTATGCACTGGCCACAAATTATAAAGCGGTCATATGTATGCTTACATCCAGTAAAGACCTTGATCATTATCTTGCCTCGGTTATTGAAGAATGCGACGGATACTTTGTCAAACCTATCAGCTCCTGGAAAATGTTAAATTTCCTAGACAAACATAGCCTTGAGTGACCCTTTTTTCATCATAAGAATATCCATAATAATGTTGTATATAATTTTGGCTGCTTTTTTCATACTCTGGAGCGTAATGCTCATATTCTACATTAATGAGAGGAAAAAAATTATTCCTGAGGAAAATAAAACCATTCGGTTTATTCAAGAAATGAACTTAAGCTCTCAGGTTAACCTTCATAACGAGCAAACCCTTAATATTATCAAAGACCCTATAATCGTCGTATCTGCTTCCAACAAACCTATTATTACCTTTGCCAACGAAGCTTTCATAGAAATAACCGGATACCCTTCAGACCAACTTTTACACACTCCCTGTTTGAACTACATCCATCCTGATGACCGAAAGAGATTGCAGAAAATGATCTCCTCTTCACTTAATAACGATATACAATGGAATGATATCAATAACCTTGTTTCCTTCAGGATTATGTGTTTGACCGACGAATATCGATATTTTGAAGGAAAAATTTCGGAGAAAAGCCGCGATGAACTGCTGATAGTAGCAAGAGATATTCACAGGCGAAAATTTATTGAGTCATCTTTAAGAGAAAACCGACGGCGGTATCAGTATATATTGATGAATTTCCCTTATGGGATTTTTCAAGCAGATTCGACAGACAGTAAAATCATAAAAACAAATCTCACCCTGGTTAATCTGCTTGAATATGATGCTGCAGATAAACTGGAAGGACAATCTCTGAAGCTTATTTTCCAGAATGAAAACATTTATAACAAATTCTGGAATTCATTAAAAAAACAGGATCAGGTGTCAGACATGGAGTGCCAACTGCGCCAGAGCTCCGATAAACTTATTTATTGCAAAATATCAGCCAAACTAATTAAACAGGGCACAAGACTGATAATTAATGGAATAATACACGATATTTCCAAACAGAAACAACTCGAGGATGCCC
>JAQURL010000058.1:0-16021 GCA_028715625.1 Candidatus Margulisiibacteriota bacterium
ATCTCCCGGTTTGCTATTCTATGGTAAAAGTATATATATTTATTGATGATGACAAATATCCAATATACTTTTTGATGTTGACTTCAGTCTCCTTTTAATTGGGAAATGGTGTTCATTAATAATGAATATAACGGTTGTATGACGCTATACAGTAGCCTAAATAGAAGCCTAAAAACTGATGGTTATATATCCCCTTTTTGTTTTTTGGTGTGAATTATGCGTTTGACTATAGAAAGAGCTTTTGAAAAATATGAAGCTTCTATGTTGAGACGCGGTTTTTCAGTTAATACCATCAAAAATAAGAAATTATTATACCAATACTTTGCTTTTTGGCTTTCTAAGAATCATCCAGAAGCCTTCCAGGACTTCAAAGCTGTGTCTTGTGAGATAATTGAAGGCTTCTTTGATTTTGTTGTCTCTAATGGCGTTAAATTGAGTACAAGGAAGAATTATGTTTCGAACATCAAGGCATTTTTTAGCTTTTTGTATAAGAATGATTTTATAGCTTCTGACCCTACAAGACGTCTTGAAAACATCCGTGTTCCGAGGATGGAAGTCGTTTACATACCGCATAATGAAATAATGCAGGTTCTTGATACGGATATATTTGAGTTAAGAAAATTTCACCGTTATGATCTTGCAGAAAGGAATTATTTTATAGTCCGTGTGGCTTATGTTACCGGATGGCGTGCATCTGAATCTTTGGCTTGTAACCCCGGGGAAGATATTGACTGGGAAACCGGTGCGATTCATATTCCTAAAGGGAAAGGCGGCAAGGATGGGTATGTCTATATGGATATGGATACATGTAAGGGTCTTAAAAAATGGTATTATTCCAATTATCCGAATGGTAAACGTCTCTGGTATTCTCAGGATAGAAAGGAGTTATCTTATAATGGTTATCTCAGGGTTGTAAAGAAGTATTTCGGCAAGGGTACGCATCGTTTGCGTGCGAGTTTTGCGACACATTTGTTTTCCAGGGATGTGGATATCAAGAACATCCAGGAGCTCATGAGACATGAAAGTATTACCTCGACTGTAAGGTATATTGGAACGGATAAAACAAAGATAAAATCAATCCATAATCAAAAAAATCCTTTTTCCAATTGAAATATACGTTATATAGCAGCCTAAATAGAAGCCTAAAAACTGTTGGGTTTATATATGGTTTTGTTTTTTAGTTTATTACACATGACAAAATTTAAGTCATTTTTATTGTTTAATTTTTTGTTTTCTGTTCCTGTCTTACTTTTCCTTAGCGTTCCTGCTTCTGCTTTTTCTGATAATTTCAATAGCGGTTCGCTTGCTGGATATACAGTTTCTGCGGGCTGTGTCAGTAATTGGACGTTTGCGACTCCCGGAATGGACAGCTCGCAATATCTGACGTGTGCAAAAGCAGCGCCGCTTTTCGGTTCTTCTGAGGTTGGTGGTTTTTCACATACCGTAGAGGCAAATCCTAATTATTTCAGTATTGATATGTACTCTCAACTAAATACTGTTTCTGCTGCTGAATCCAAGTTTTATTTTGAGGACAACGGCTCAAGTTCTCATTATGTATCTCTATATCAAGGCGTTAGTTCGGGATATGGTCAGTTGACGGCACAGAGCGACTTGCCATATTTTAATAGTGTGTCTTTGCCCGTCACAAATACATGGTACTCTATTAAGATTTCGACAAGTGGTAATAGTATTACCGTGAATATATACAATGCGACTTCTTTATTGGTCAGTTCTCAGACTTTTTCTTATTTTCCTGTAATAAATTCATCTCGGGTATCTCTTGGTTGTAAAGCGTATTTCACTAATGGGCAGAGCACTGTTAATTGTAATTTTGATAATTTATATACATCTTCCGGTGCGCTTCCTGGTACAACTAATACGATAAGCTGGGCATCTTCTGAACGCGTTGGAAATGGGGTTGTCCGTTTCGATTGGGCTGTTTCTGATTCTGATTGGACTGCTACTTATTTAGGCTTAAGTTATCAAATGCGGGCTAAAATCTCAAAAGGTTCGACTGAACTTGCTAGTTATGCTTTAAGTAGTCAAACCGGTTTTGATTATTTTGAAGTTACTTCTGATGGCTCTTATGTTGTTACTCTTGAGAAGTGGTGGGATGGATGTTATTTTGGTTGTTCTATATTGGGTTACACTCCAACTGAGCTTGCTACAAGCTCGTTGCGTGTTCTTGCTGAAGGTACTTCCAGTATTGTAATTCCATCCGGTACACTCATGACAGGTGTTCTTAATACAATCCAGGTAAAGTTTGGGTTTACTCCCAATTCTGAGCGTGGTTTGCTCATATATAATTGGGATCGGAATCAGTATGTTTTAGAGTTATACGCGGCTGGTTCTTTACCATGGGGTTCCTGGAGTTGGTCAGCAGCTCCAATATCTGGAAATACTTGGTATAATGTAAGTTTTGTTCCTTCCAGAACTGTAAAATATAAGTTGGTTCTTTATGATTTGAATCATCAGGAAGCTGTTGTTAAATATGTTACTGCTTCAGCGGTTCCAAATTTTCCGACTACGAATTTAACTTCATCTTACTTGATTGTGAATAAAACCACATTGGCTTTTGGGGATTATATTATAGCGGACTATGGTATCGATAAAAACAATTTTAGCATACCTGGAACGCGGGTATATTTAGCTCTTTATAATTTTGATAGATCCTTTGAGACTTCTTCTTTCTTTTTGCCTGATCAGGTGGGAAAAAAGTTTTATCAATTGTCTTCAACTCAACAGACTTGTGGTGTGGATTACGGATGTATGTCACTTCAGGGGGACATATACGGGATTGCTGGTAATAACAGCCTTAGATTGGTTAATAGTTCGGGGAATATTTTAGCTCAAACCAATATTACGATATTGTCAAAGACAGCGGAAGGATATGCTTTAAGTCTGTCAAATTATAATATATGTGTCGGGCAAAAAACAACTGCTATAGTTACTACACCCAATTCCAGTTTTTTGAGTGTTTATAAAGACGGAATAAAATTGAAGTCTTATAATGTAAGTACTGTTGATGGTTTTCCAATTTCTCTGATGTTTAATACGTTTGGTACTTATGAATTGAGGTTGACTTCTTTTGATGGTATCGATAAATTTATTTTGAATGTAAATGTTCCTGTTTGTGTTCCTGGTGGAACTCCGTCGGTAACGGTAACACAGGGAAAGCCTTTGGGGGAAGTTGCTTCATCAATGAGTTCAAACTTATTGAATATAATGGTATTACCTGTATTTTGGGGTATTATTCTATGGGTGCTTGTTGTGTATGCTGTGGCATCTGGCGGAAAGCAGGGAGAGGATAGGTCTCGTCCCATAGAGCTCACGGCTGTGATTTTAGCTGTTCTTGAAGCTATTGCAGGATTATGGGAACCATATACTATGTTTGTGATTGCTATTATAATTATCCTTCTCGGAGTGAAATTTTATCAGGGAAAGAAAATTGTAACCGAGGGTGGATAACATGGTTGAACACAGGATGGTAAAACCATTTGAAGGACTGTTCGTGACTTTGATTTTCATGTTCTCGACCATGTGGGGATTGATATATTATTGGAACCTCGGGACCTCTCAAACTGTTAAAGTGACTGGTCTTGAAGTATCTGAAAAAAGTCCTTCTGATGTAAGCAGCGCGTTTTTTTTGGTCAACTGGATACTTGATGCGGTCAGTTGGATTAGCCCCTTTTTCCTTGTGAAAGGGTTTTTATTTTATGAGATACAGCCAATCTCAGCTAATCTGTATTTGTTTCTTGACTTATTTTTCATTCGTCCTATAAGCTGGATATCGTCTTTATTCACTTTGAATTATGCTATTTCAAAGATACCTACGGAGAGCGAGCAATAATGTTATTTTTGCGTAAGTTTTGTCTTGCCGCCGGGATTGTTCTTTTAATAATTTCTGCTCTTTCGTATTCCGCAAGAGCATATACAATTAATGAGCCTTTGCATGAGCATGAGTTCAACAAGTGGCGGTTGAATATTACATTTGGCTCTGTTGGGGAGAGGAATGCAATCTGGACCAAGATCAACAGTGAGAGAGTTCCGAATATCAAGGATTTTAGCTATCAAAATATTGGTGGTCTTACTTATGTCGTAACTGCAAGCCTGAAAGATTATTCCGTGCGAAATAACAAGATGTGCGGGAACTGTAGCATATGGTATCTGAATGGCTCATGGGAAACGATTGAGGTCTATGATATTCAGAATTCATGCCTGAATTGTGTTGTGAATTACACTGGAAAATATAATAATTCTGACAGGTGGATAAATCTTTCAACTTATACGGATTTGCCTCACTGGAATGAATCCAATACCGTTGTATGGGTTAATCTTACTGGAAACGAAAGTCAAATTGGCAAAGCTGTAAATTCTTCTAATTCGTATTCAAGTGCGAGTAATGGCACGAATACGTTTCTGTTTTATGATGATTTCAACAGGGCAGATGGCGCATTGGGAAATGGATGGGCGACTATTTCAGGTAGTGCTTTAATATCAGGAAATAGAGCGTTGTTGGCGGATACGTCTGTTGATGGGGCGGTATATAATCCAGCAACAGGGGCTGTAAATTCTATTGTTCTTGCATCTGATTTCCAATTGATTTCAGCCAGTGAGCCTTATGGTGGTGTGTTACTGAGGTCAACAGGCGCGGGCAATTGGATTAATTATGGGTATGGTTGGGTTATATACAACAATGCAAATTTGTATGTATATGATGGTGGCTCTCAGGTAACATCTGCTGTTCCTTTTGTGTTCACGCTTGATACTTGGTATAATCAAGAAATTCGGGTTGCGTCAGATAATTCGATGGAAGTGAGGATCTGGCAAAAAGGTACATCGCGTCCTTCTTCTGCAACGATATCGAAATCTGCTTTTACGCCGTCAGCCAGTGATGGAACTGGTATAAGAATGATTGGCGCAGGGAACATCAATGTCAATCATGCATATTTTGACGATTTCCGTGTCCGCAAATACGTTTCGCCAGAGCCTGTTGTTGTTTATAATTCTTCTTTGACTTTTCTTGGTCCTGGTAGTTTTGTGCTTTCAGGGACTGTGAAAAACCAGCTTGGATTGCCTGTTTCTGCTTTGATATATGAAACAGGCAACGTGTCAAATTATACTATGAGTTCTGCAATGACTGGGTCTTACAGCATAGGTCCTTATCTGAATCAGTCAACTCACAATTTTACTGTTGTTTCTTACGGTTATTCGAACTATACTTTTATAAAGTTCTTTAATAATTCGAATGCGGTTAACATTACTTTGTTGTACGATGGTGTTTCAAAAAAGAACTATGAGGTAGATAACATACAGGTAGAAGAGTTACTCTTTTTATTTTTAGTTTTTGGTTTGGTTGCATGGATGAGGTCGAAAAAATGAATGACTCTCTAATTAGCTTAATGGTAGTTTTTATTGTATTGGTGTTAGTCTATGACGTGCGGAATGTCTATATAATGCTGTTTCTCAGTATTATCATAGGTTCAATTGTTCCAAATATTGATTATTTTTTTGTGTTGCCACCCGGATTAATCAATTGGATGCAATTTGTCTTTTTGATACTGGCATTTTTTGGGGCGGCAAAGACTGCTATGCTGGCAATTAAAGCAGGCAGGAAACCGAAGGCGCTTATTACGGAGGATATAGTATGAGTCTTGATATAGCGCCGATACCGGATTATTTCTTGCGAAATAATCAAGTAATTTCTTTAAACGATATAATGGACTCCCTGGGTATGCAGTATATAGATATGACATTCAGGTTTAGCCTTCTTTTCTTGGGGCTTGAACTGATGGCAATCTGGATGTGCCAGGACAGTGCTTTTGACAGGCTGCCTCTCTGGTCCGATATGCAAGGAAAAGGTAAAAGAATAATGAAGCTGAAACTTTTCAAGACCGTTACTTATATCTGTGCTATTCCTGCGTTCTTTTTGCCTTTAATTGTTGTTTTGTATAAATATGGAGTGAGAATATGAGTTTTGCAACATTTTTCATGGCTCATTATGAAGGCATATTCATAGTGATAGCTGTTATTTGCATTGTAGTTATTGTTTTTAACCGTCTCGGGGTTTATCGATTGTGGAAAGAATCTGGATTTTCTGTATTCATTTTCCATCCGTGGCTTGGCAGGGCGTATGCAGCTCTCAGGGTTAAAGCGCAAAGACTGAAAGCAAAAGAAGGAAGAGATTATTCGGGTATCGAGCTTTCACTTGGGGAAATTGCTAAAATTGAAAAGTTGGGTCTTACTGGACCCGAGAGAGAAATTGCTCTTTCTGATGCTCTGGATAAAAAGAAAAGAGAGGCTTTCAGGGAGTTCTTGATGGATCTTCCTGAATACTGTATTTCTGATGGATATATGGCAGGATTCATCAGGAAAATGTTTAATCGCGGCGGCGCTGGGTTTCGTCAGGTAGTTTTGCATAATCAGAATGAAGTTTATGATACTACTTTGTGGGCGCGTAAAGTGGGGGATTATCTGGTGCATGACGGTGGTATGTATCTCTGGCCTTGGAAGAACTCAAAAAATATAGTGCATTGGGATGTGGATTATTGCATACCCCTTGAGGATTTTCATAAAGGCGCTCAGTGGGAAAATCCACGAATGCAAGCCAGGACATTCTGGTCTATTGTTTCAAAGGTTGCTGCAGGAAGAAAAACGGAGCCTAAACCTGATACTACGAACTTTTGGATTATTGTCGGGTTTGTAGCTGTGATAGTTGTGATTGCAGTCGTTTCTTATTTGCAGCATAAAGATACTACTTTCATTCTAAATTATCTTTATGCTCTGAATCAGTCTAAATCTGGTGAGATAGTAATTATCGGAGGGACATAAATGCCTGATAAGATGGATGAGATTTTAGACTTGCTGAGAGTTCAGAAGTCAGAAGTGGATCGTCTCGTAAAAATCGAAAAGGCGCGAGAAATAGAAGGTGATCTCGGATTAGAGTCCGGTAACCAGGATGATTCACAGATGTTTTCAGTCCGTACCGGAGTCCGGGATATTACTGGGGAATACGAAGGTGTGCTTACGAAAACACGGTTTTCAAGCTTTGAAGACGTTGAAAAGATGGTTGAGCCTTTTGTTCAGAAATTTTACAAATCTCTTTCTATCCAGCATTACTACGGTCCTTGTTCTGTTTTTGTTTCCTTACAATATTTACAGGACAATGAAGGGCGTTATCCAGAGGAACTTGAAGGTTATGAAGTTTACCCGGAACTTTTTGAATTCCGTGGTAAAACAGGATATGAGATTTTTCCGGATATTGACGGAGTAAGGACCAGGTCTATCCTGACTGCACGGCTGGCAGCGGAAGGCGGGAAGTCGAGAGTTGAGGAAATTCATAGTAAAGGCGGTCAGGTTCATGGTATGTCTCATCTTGAGAATCATGTGAGACCGCCAGACCTTGAATTCACAGGATATGAAAAGAAAAAACTTGTTGAAAAACCGACAAAGATTAAGGCAGTGGTAGATGCTGTAACAGAGGATGTATGAGTTTTACTGATCAGGATCGTAATTCCGTCAGAGGAGGTTGAATACAAAATGCCTGAAGTGCCATGGAAATATATGACGAATAGACAGCGTGACCACTACAACAAGAAAGGGGAAGGTCACAAGAACAGGAAGGGTAACTCATGGGACACTAGAGGAGCGCCATAAATGGCTCTTCGGATAATAACCGGGACCTTGAACAATGCCAGTGATCCGTTCGGTCTGATGGAAGAGCTACAGCAGAGCTCTGCATTAGATCGCTGGTATTGGACTTTTTCAGGTTGGAAAAGCAGGCCTGTTTGTAAGCTTGGTCTTGGTATTATTCGCAACGGGGAATTCGGGATAATACAGCCTACAAGTGTAGGAAAGACAGTCGTCGGGGTTACTCTTCTTTTCTTGACACATATAAGAGGCGGTCAGATTGCAGGAAACCTAAAACTAAAATGGACTGATAATATTCTTACGTCTATGGGGAGCCTTAATAAAATGCAGAAAACACATTGTCTTGTTGACGATCTTAGAAAGACAATCAAAAACTGGAAAGATAAAACTGCATCCCTGGCATCCGAGGTTGCTAATGAAGGCGGAAAAAAAGAGAATCAGATTGACATAACAAGTCAGAGAATCATAAACATGGTTCCTCCGGATCTTGTGAATCTCTGTGATGAAATCTTTGTTCCCTGGATATTATGGACTGATTTGACAAGGGATAACCCTAGGGGAAATAGCAAAGGTGTACCTGTGAAAATTGCAATATTACAGTTTACCGGGGGAAATGAGTTTGTGGGGATTTATAAAGTCATTAATTATAATAATCCGACTGGACAAGAAATTCTTTCGGGTTTTGACACTCTTCAAATTGCAAATGCATTGACTGGGGGGGAGGTGAGAAAATGAGAATTGTGACAACTATAAAAATATGGCTGGTGGCACTCTGGAATGCTTTCACAGAAATGACAGCTAAGTTTTCCGGAGTGTATGAGCAGGCCCGTCTTTTTTTCCTTGCAAATCTGTATTCTGCAGGTGTAAAGAGGATGATAGGTGATCAGTCTGCTATGGCTTCAATGTCAATCGCGGAAGAGTTCATAGAACTCGGTATCGGCGCGGTTGTAGCAGGGACTTTTGAGTTTTACGGCATCGGAATGATGATTAACTATTCATTCCCTCCGGGAACAAGCCCAATAGTGACAACTTTGGCTACTGTTTTCCTGGGACTGATGTTCGTCATTGCTGATGTACTTATAATCGTGAAATACGTGAAGATGCAAAAGTCAACCGGCAGATACAGGTAAGAAGAACAAAGGAGTGCGCACTCCTTTTTTTTTCAAATTTTTGAGATTATCCCTTTGATTTTGGCTTCTTGTTTTTCGGCAAGGATTTTAGCAGTATCTAAGTCTGTTGATGTACTGACTGTCACAACAATTGTGTTTTGTTTGAAAATTATCATAGTTCCTTCTGTAGTCTGGAAGATTTTTCCTGAATCTCCGAGGCTTATTTTTTCTGTTGGGGTTGCATTAAATCCAGGGAATGGCATTTCATAGAGTTGGTATGTAGAGGTTGTATTTGGCATGACAAATACTCCTATTGATGCATATGGCGGTTTTTTATAGTAGGTGTTTTGTTTCTCATAAGCTCTTACAGAATAAATATTATTGTTTTGGTTTGCTTTCTGGATCCAATCCGGTCCGAGAACTTCTTTTGTTTCTGTTTCACTGAGTATTATCTTTTCTGAATCCAGCCTGCTTGTATCTATGTTCTTTGTTGTTTTAAAGAAATTCGAGGTAGTTTCAGGTGTATTTTGTCCTGAATTTTGTGGTGTTACGTTGATGTTGATACAACCTGTTATCAGTATCAGTAAGATTGAAATTAATAGAAATTTGCTATTTTTTGACATCAATTTCATCCTTTTTTTATTTTCATTCAAGATTTCCATTTTTCCAGAAAAATTTTTGATTAAGTTTTCGTTCATATTGTTCTAAAAAAGACATCCAGAGATTACAGAATCTTATTTTATTGAGAGGAATGCAAAATACTCTTTTAGGATTCGTAGGCATTCCTTCGAGCCCTATTACTATGAAAGTGGGTATATTATGATAATATGCAAAAGATTGATAATGCGACATATGTTTACGATCAGTCCAATGTAATTTATTGTTTAGAGGTGTATTTGAATTGAACTTACACTCTACACAAAATTTTTCTTTTGTTAGAATATATTCAATAACAAGGTCAGGGTCTTTTGTTATCGAGCGGTCTATTATTCTAAAAAAATTTTTATCAAAAAGGTTTTCAGTGTGTTCTTGGAAATAATTACCTGCTATGGTTGTATTAGTATTCCACATATTACTTTCACTCTGCTTACCTATCTTATTTAATATCTTATTTTAAATTAGGCGCGGTCTGGAGTGGTGCAAAAGGATTTTAAAAAAACCCAGTTGTGCTCCGTTTAAGAAACCTGTTATCAGCAAGTTTCACCGCGCCCATTTTTGATATGGGTTAATATTATTTAAAGATTGTTCAAAGTCTTTGCTCAATGAGTAAAGTATATATGGGATTATGAGCATTATAGAATTGTCGTTTTATCAGAGCGACATAAAATAACAGGTGCGAAAGGTATGAGTGAAATAGATTGCGAACCTAAAAAATATGAGGCTACAAAGGCTCGGCTTATTTTAGGGGATAAAGCCCGTGCTAAGAAGTTTTGTGAAGAGTTGAATGGGATAGTCAAAAAGCGTGATGGTTTTCTTAGACAGGGAATCAATAGGTCAAATATCTCTGATGCTATACATGCTGCGTTTGACTGTCTTGAAAGGCACGGGTTGCAATCTATACCTGTTCAGAAACGCTTGGATGAGGTGGAATGATGGTCGCAGAGTATCATTTAGAGAGAGTCAAGAGAACAGGTCAAATGAAGGTACGCATACCAAAATTCACTCGTGATTCTCTTTTTGATGGAGTTGAACGTATAGTGCTTGAGCATGACAGGGATGAACAGGGGAAGTTCCTTAAAGTCCGTCCGGTGGTGGCATAATGCCTGAGTGCCCTGTTTCTAAACGGCTTGATATTGTGGGTCAGTGCGGCGATTATTCTGAGTGTGAATTGTGTGATACTTTGCCGCGCTCTATTCCGGTTAGTCAAGTTCCAAAAGAGAACCTGTATAAGGGTGTGTGTATGGACGATTTTGTTGACCTGGATATTGCTCATTATTTGAGGTCGCATAAATGACCCCTGCCGAAATTTCAAATTACATCAATTCAAGGCGCAGGACTGCGAGCGAGCTTG
Organism: Candidatus Margulisiibacteriota bacterium; assembly: GCA_028715625.1. Taxonomy (NCBI): domain Bacteria; kingdom Bacillati; phylum Candidatus Margulisiibacteriota; species Candidatus Margulisiibacteriota bacterium. The sequence goes on from JAQURL010000058.1 coordinate 10,771, forward strand.
AAATGATAGCCAGAGATGCAGAAAATGCCCGGGCGCGTGCAGTGAGCAGGGAACTTGAACGAAATTTCAGTCTGGCTGTGAGGGTAAGAGCTAGGAATGCTTAGAGGAAGGGAAAATAATGGCAGATAAATGTGATAGAGTTGAAAAATATCCAAATGGTATGATTGTGTCCGTAGAGCGAGCTATCAAGAGTGGGGACTTTCAGATTGCTCAGTACGCATGTAAGGGGTGTAGGCTTGGATGTTCTATTCGTGAAGAGGATGAATATTAATGTGTCTTGAATCCTGTCACGAATGTCAGGAACTATGCTGGGAAGTCAAAGTAAAAACCACGCTTCCAAGTTATCAAACAAGGTTTTTATTAGTAGAGAATGAAAAAGAGCCTTCTATCTCTCTTCCTATTCAAGATTTACCTGTGCCAGCAGATTTGGCTGTACCTTCTGTTTCTGCTGGCGCTCCTTTTCATTATGAAAAGCCCTGGTATGCGGTAGGGGATTGAAATGGAATCTGTTTTAACACAAAAAACAAAGTTTTCAGGTGGGAATAATTATTTATTTTATAATGTTGGAGTAAGGGAAGGAAAAGTAATTTATAAAGTAAATCCTAAATTTTTAAGGTTTTTTAGAGGGGATTGAAATGGACTTTGTTTTTCTTGAATCTGAAGATATTCAGGCATTTGCTAAGGATGGGGAAGTTTTTATCAATCTGACTGCTATGAAATACGACGTGCAGCTATATAATGACAAAAATGGAAAAAGCTTTGATGATACTGATTTGTTCTTTTTGTGTGCAGATCTGAAAGGTTTAGAAATTCATGAAATGGGGCATATTTTCAATCCTGATCCTAAAATCTGTACAGAAGAGTCACATCATAATATTATTAATCTGTGTATGTGGTGCTATTTTACTCATTTTTATATGGGACGCTATGAACATAATTTTTATAAAAAGTCGACTATAAACTATTATTCAAAACCAAAGATAATTTCATCTGATCAGTCTCTTGAAAATATCATTTATGGTTTCGTACGCAAGGTAACCGATATCGACTTTCGTGGATATCAGATGAATGTCTGCATCCAGCGCGTTCACCTGCAGACAGGAATATCTAAAGAGACTATTTTTAAGGAAGTTATGAAAATGATATCACAAGGGCTTCTCTTCCGCTCTTCTGTTGAGGGTGGAGTATTCCTGCGTCCTCCTTCTGCTGTTACTGCTATTGCCGATGTTTTGAAAAAGAAGGTGTTGACATGAGTAAAAAGAAAGATGTTAAAAAACCAAAAGAATCAAAAAAATTAGATGCTGCTTTTGTAAAAGCGGTAAAGGTAGCTGCAAGCCAGTCAAAAGAGATGGATATCTCCCTGATAGATCTGACTGGCTGGAACCCTCGCGGTGAAGATTCATATAAGGATGAGGCTTTTGGTGAGCTCAAGCAGAGCATGAAGGAAAATGGTTTCTTCAAGCATGAACCTCTTCTGGTCAGAGCTGTAGGTGATCGCTACCAGCTCATAGCTGGCCATAGAAGGCTTAGAGCTGCTCAGGACCTTAATTTTAAGTTCGTGCCTGTGTCTATTCAGTATGTAAATGATCAGGATGCAAAACTCTTGATCTTTCTGGATAATCTACATCGCAAGGATTTCTCTCCTCTGGAAGAAGCTGCAGGAATCAAGCAGGTCCTTGACGATGGCGCCGTAACTCAGACAGAGCTTGCCAAGAAGATGGGAATGAGCCAGGCGTATGTAGCCAATCGTCTCAGGCTGCTTGAGGCTCCGGAAGAATTGAAGGCTATGATTATTTCGCAAGAAATAACTCCGAGTCATGTTAATGTCCTGTTGTCTTTCATTGGATATTCTGTTTTTGAGGATATGATCACTAATTTGAAAGAAGTCCTTTTTGATGGTCCTGTTACAGTGAAGGACCTTGAAGATGATATTGTTTGGGGGACGTTGAGGAGTTCAGAAGCCGCTCTAAACTTAGATGATTTTTCATATGAGATTAAGAAATTTCGGGATTTCTTTGATTTTGGTCTCTGTCCAGACTGTAATGATTTCAGGCAGGTACTAAGCTACAAAGATGAAAAGAACCGGGTGTGTATCAATCAGAATTGTTGGTCCGTAAAGCTTGCTGCAGCACAGAAAGCATATGAGCTCGCTGAAGATAAAAAAGCTCGTAATCTCCTGAATAAAGACAAAGTCGATATTTCTAAAATGAGTTATGGGACCTATATGGTCCTTAAAAATGCAAGCTGGGACCAAACAGCCTGTACTTCATGTGATAAATGCAAGAAGGATAAAGATAAGGAACTGATTTGTCTCGATGTGAAGTGCTTTGACAAAAAGGAAAAAGTTTGGAACACAGAAAAGCAAAGGCTGCTAGAAGTAGCTGAAGAAGTAGCTGAAGAAGAAGCCTGGTTAATTTGTGACCATAAACTGGAATGTCTTGTTGCTATTGATATCAAGGTACTGAGATCGATAGTTTTGAGATTAGCCGAGGGTCCCCTTGCCTCCATAGCTGAAGAAGGTTTGAAATTGTGGGATGGAGCAACAGACGAAGAAGGAAATGTCGATATCTCAAAGATTCCGGATGATGACATTCCCAAAGCATTAATTCGTCTTATTGTTGCAGAGAACTTTGAATGTGGTGATCCGACTGTGGAAGCTATGGATAAGTTCTTGGAAGAATTGGGGGTTTGATGTTCATCAATTCAGATGATGGGATGAAAGGAGGTGAATAGAATGGAAAAATCACAGCCAAGGCCAAGGCCTAATATAGATAATACAAAGCCGGGTGGTCCTTTAGGAGCTGAGCCAAAGAAAGATCCTTCTTTCTCGGTAGATGGTATTTTCGTTGTCCTTGGGACAGAAACACCAGGAAAGAATGGCGGTGCTTCTTATGAAGCCCAGGTTGGCTTTAAGATAGACAATTCGGGAGATCCAAAAAAGGACTGGGTAAGGTTCTCGTATGTCACGTTCCGGAAGATAATAGCCGGGATACAGCAGAATAAGGAACATTTCAATACCCAGCTTGAACTTGAAAAAGCGAAGATATCAGGATTGGAGGCATTTTAACGAATGCCTTCACCTGAACATTTTTATAAAGCTCTGTCGGAAGACAGGTTTGATGTAGAAAGAATTTGTCTGGATAAGGTTTTTCTTGTTGTTTATGATCGTAAGTATTGCACTCAAAATCATCCTTTTGATAAGGTCCTGCGTGATCAGTATGTAAATCATGTTTCGCGAAGTAGGGTTAAAGGTGGGCGTTTCGAGGAAGTGTTAAGGCATGAGGAGGGAGATTATTCTTTTTGGGAATTGAGATTAAAAGGGACCCGGACTCTTTTTGTCTATTTCAATCTGATCAGGTATCTTCAGGAAAAGAGAAACATACATGTGCAGCCTTCAATGGTGCTGAAGGATACAAATTTCATGCCCCTTGAATGCACTTTGACTATTGACGATTATGTTAATGCTTTGCAAGAATTTATTGATGCTTCAAAAACTTTGTATGCGAAGCTTGTTAAATCTTATTGGGGTGCGGAGCTCGAAGATATCGGCATTAAGGTTGTGCAACTCGAGATAGCACATGAAGTTTTTCCCTGCTCGGTCGATGATATCGCTTCCCGTCTGGATGTCCAGGGCGTGAATTTTCGGAAATACAATACACAATCAGGGACGTTGTACCTACAGGGAGGGACTGGATTAGATGTGAGGCTTCCTAATGGCTTGAATTGTGAGATATATGCTGAAGATTGTTTTGATACTAGTTACATTAATAAGGTGGATTCCGGGTATTCGGATGAAAAAATGCAAATAAAATTTTATCAGAAATCATTTGGTTTGGTTCGGATAGAGTTTACTATTTCTTGGGACAGCATCCAGTATGTTCTGGATATAGATTCTTATGGGAGAGCAGGGCAGCATTGTGTTATAGAGTGGGTGCATAAGCAGCTGAGAGATCGAGACTATTTCAGGATGGTAAACCGGTTTGACGTTAATTTAGAGGATATTGTTAAGAGAATTGCTATGGCTACTGGAATATCTGAAGAAACAATTTATTCATTGAGAAATACAGATATTTTTGAGAGCTCGAGGGAAACACATAATTTACGGCGTTCATTAATGAAAAAAGGGCTCTTAGATTTTGTTGAGGATGATATTGGTGTTCGGAAAAGAGGGATTTACAAGGTAGCTCCGTGGATAAAATCGACACTGAATTTATACAAACCAAAAGGGACAGAATTGTTCTTGCCAGGTATCTTAGAAAAATTGTAAAATAACCTGCTACCGCGCTAAAGCGTAGTAGCCTTTTTGTTTGGTTCAAACCCGAAGGGCTGCCCGCAGGCAGCGCCGTTGATAGCTCGAGGACCCACACATCTGATTGCTTGATAAAAGAGAATTGTTGTAGCAGCTCGTAAAGGGGCATCTCTGCCCCTGCTAAAATACTGCTATAATAATTACACAACGACTTTTATAAAATAAATAAAATTAGCTTGGATATCTTTTTTACAGGAAAAAAACCACTATGCTAAAACAATACAAACTATTTATATAAAAAACAATGTAATTAATCCAACCCGGAAGGGTTCGGGTCATACAAACGTTCAGACATGAAAAGCCCCCAAGTCCCCCAAGCGCGGTAAAAAACGTCCCGAAGGGTTGTTCCTGCGCCAAGCGCACAAACACTTTGTGTGCAGGGGTGTGGCGCAGCGAAGCGAAGATAGCCCCTGCCATCCTGATAATTCGTCGTGGCTTGCGTAGGCGACGTTTCGCAGTTCGAAATGTCGCCCAACCTCACCAATGCCGGGCAGGTCGCCGAGCGGAGCGAGGCTGGTGCGGAGCCCAGCCCGAAGGGCGACCTGCCGGGCAGAGGGCGCTTAAGCCGGCTGGCGTGAGCGGGACTAGTAGGTTGTTAGGGTGGGTGGTGAGTTTTTCACCACAGCATTACAGCGTATCGAAAAATCAAACTTCGCAAAGTGCAGGATTTATATAAAAGTAGAATCGTTAAGCGTGGAGCTGTCGAAATGCGTTACGTTGATTGTCGAATATTATAAGATTATGTCTTATAAATATGCTGTTTTCATCAATATTAAAACCGCTATCAGCAACCTTTAAACGAAAGGTTTATGTTACATTAATAATGAATATAACGGTTGTATGACGCTATACAGTAGCCTAAATAGAAGCCTAAAAACTGATGGTTATATATCCCCTTTTTGTTTTTTGGTGTGAATTATGCGTTTGACTATAGAAAGAGCT